>NZ_DAISHJ010000031.1:0-45029 GCF_036822615.1 Aggregatilinea sp.
CCGCCCTGTTCATCTCCGGCCTGGACGTCGGCACGACCGCCGCGCAGGTGCTCTATGACGCCGTCGTTAACGGCACCGAGCCGCCCGCCGAAACCTTCGCCCCGACCTCGATCGTGGATCCGTCCAACTACATGGACACGATGGATTCCATCTCGCTGGCGAACTGCTCGCAGTAGTTCTCGATACGCCATCCGGGGAGCGGCATTTGCTGCTCCCCGGTCTTGAACAAGCTCACCCTGGCGGTGTGGACCTCGGAAGAGAGTATTTGGCTATGGTTCAAACAACAGCTCCGTCTGCCGTGACAGAGGACACAAAACAGATTAACACGCTCAAAATGTCGCACGTCAGCAAGGCGTTTCCCAATGTGCGGGCACTCGACGATGTTTCATTGGAGATCCGCGCTGGCGAAGTGTTGGCATTCGTGGGCGAAAACGGGGCTGGCAAGTCCACGCTGCTCAAGATCCTCAGTGGGGACTACCAACCAGACGCAGGCACGATCACCCTGGACGGTGAGGAGGTGTCGTTTTCGAATCCCAGCAGCGCGCGCAAAGCCGGGATTCGCGTGATTTATCAGGAGCCTGAGATTATCCCCTGGGTCGGCGTGCCCGAAAACATTTGGGTCGGTGAACTGCCTAAGAAGTTTGGTTTTATTGACCGTACGCGAATGAACGAGATGGTCGAACAAAGCCTCAAGGAATTCGGCTTTGAGAACCAGCTCCCTATCGACCTGATGGGCTACGAATTATCCTCGGCCCAACGCCAGATCGTGGAAATTATGCGCACCCTCAAATCGGGCGTGCGCGTCCTGGCTCTGGACGAGCCGACTTCCTCGTTGAGTGACGAAGAAGTGGACCGACTCTTTGCGCTGGTACGCAAACTGCGCAACGAAGGCGTCGCCCTGGTGTACGTCTCGCACCGTTTGAACGAGATCAAGCGGTTGTGCGACCGCGTCGCCATCCTGCGCGACGGCCAGCTTGTCGCGGTGCGCGACGTGGCTGACATCAGCGAGAACGAAATCGTTAGCCTGATGGTAGGCCGTGAGCTGTCCGGCGGTTACCAACGCCACATTGTCCAGGATCAAAAGCGGATGCTGGAGGTCAAGAACCTCAATAGCAACTGGCATCACGACATCAATTTTTACGTCAATTCGGGCGAAATCGTCGGCTTTTCGGGCCTCGTAGGGGCCGGACGCAGCGAGTTGGCGAAGGTCATCTTTGGCGTAGAGCGCAAAACCAGCGGCCAGGTCTTGCTGGAAGGCAAAGAAATCAACATCAAGCACCCCATCGAAGCCATCGCCAAAGGCATCGGGTTTGCGCCGGAAGATCGCAAGCGCGAGGGATTGATCCTGATCCGCAGCATTTTGGAAAATGCGTCGATAGCAATCCTGCGGCAGCTAACCCGCTTCCGATTCATCCGCAGACACCTGGAGCGCGAGACCATCACGGGCTACGTCGAAAAGCTGCGCGTCCAGACGCCATCGGTTGAACAGGAAGTAGGCAAGCTCTCCGGCGGCAACCAGCAGAAGGTTGTTCTGGCGCGCTGGCTGGCCGTAAAACCGAAAGTTTTGATCCTCGACGAACCAACACGCGGCATCGACGTCGGCGCGAAGGCGGAAATTTACGGTCTGCTCGACGAGCTGGCGAACCAGGGGATTGCGATCATCCTCATTAGCTCTGAACTACCGGAGATCCTGGGCCTTTCCGACCGCATTTACGTCATGCAGAATGGCCGCATCCGGGGGGAATTCTCCAGGGAAGAAGCGACCGAAGAAAAAATCCTTGCATTGGCGCTGGGCGATAACCTGTCCGCAAATAGTGGCCTAGATGCCGCCGCAGCACATTAGGAAGAGAAGCTAAAGTATGAGCGTCGAAAACGCATCTCAAAAACCTATGGGTCGGGCCTCCACCGCAGGTGCAGGGGATTTCATGCGCCGGACCATGAACCGCATTGGCCCCGATAATGTGTCGATGATCCTGGCGCTGGTGATCCTGGTGTTTTTGATCACTGTTGTCAGCGGCTGGTTCGGTTACAGCGGCGGAGACAAGTTCTTCTCCTGGCAGAACCTCATGAACAGCGTGGCACAGGCCATCGTAATTGTGGGGTTGTTAGCCATTGGCGAAACCGTAGTCATCGTTGCGGGCGGCCTCGATATCTCCGTCGGTTCCGTCGCCTCGATTGGCTCGGTGGTATCGGCGTCCGTGCTGGTTGGCGTAGGTACGTTCGGCTCGACGTTCCTGCCCACCGGCAACGTGTTCGTGGCGGTCGCGGCGGGCATCCTGGCCGGAATGGTCGCAGGCGTGATCAACGGCTTCATTGTGACCGTTTTGCGCGTCAACTCGACCATCGCCACCCTCGGCACGCTGGCCGCCTTCGCAGGTATCGCGTTCCTGCTCGCCCCCGACGGCAAACCTATCGGCGTTGTGACGCAGCCCGATTTCACCTGGCTCGCGCGCGAGCGCCTCTTTACCGGTGTGCCCATCCCCGATCTGAACGGCTCCAAGTGGACCGGCGTACCGGTGCTGACCGTGATCCTGGTGCTGGTCACCCTCTTCATCCATGTGCTGATGGCCTACACCGATTTCGGTCGCGCGGTCTACGCCATCGGCGGTAACGAAGTTGCGGCGCGTCTGGCCGGTATCAACCTGACCCGTATGCGCATCGCCATGTATGTCATTTCCGGCGGCGTGGCCGGATTGGCGGGCGTGCTGCTCGCCGCTCGAACCACCTCCGGCAACCCGATCAACGGAGTCGGGCTGGAACTGCAAGCGATCACGGCGGTCTTCCTGGGCGGGGCGGCCACGTCCGGCGGCAAGGGTACGATTATCGGCACATTCCTGGCAGTCATGCTGGTCGGTGTGCTCAATAACGGCATGAACCTGTTGGGCTTCAATACCTTCGTCCAGCGTGTCGCGCTCGGACTGCTGCTCATCGGCGCCGTGGCGATCTCGCAGTGGCGGCAGATGCGCGAAGAAAAAACGCGCGCACGCGCCCTCGCGCAGCAGTCGTAGTCCGCGTCACGAGACGGGTGTTACATTCTCAGACCGGGACGGGTCGCAGTTGGCTCGCCCCGGTTTTTAAGCCTATAGAGCGCGGCTGCGCGACCGCGCCAACGATACTTTGATGTGCGCCACGGCGGTTTATGGGCGGCGGCGCAATGAAATTAAAGGGATGATGCAATGAGCCAACAAGATTGGTGGAACGTAGAGCTGGCAGGCAAGCCCGACTTCGAGACGGCGATGAAGCGGCTCTATGCGTGGTACGACGGCGACATCCTGGACCGCGTCCCGGTCCGGTTCGTTGCGCACAACGCCGCGTTCAATCTGGGCGATGCCGAAGGCAAGCGCCCGGCGGCGGAACAGAAGAAACGCTGGTTCGAGATCGAGCGCCGGGTGGATGACTATGTGAAATCCATTGAAGGCAAGCGCTATCACGGCGAAACCTTCCCCATGTTCGATCCCAACCTGGGACCGGATATCTACGCGGCGTTTTACGGCGCGGAGCTGACCTACGGCGAGGTCACGTCCTGGTCGCACCCGGTCGTGCGCGAATGGGACGACATGCAAAAGCTCAAGCTCGACATGAACAACGAATATTTCAAGGGCATCGAAGCGCTGATGGCGTGCGCCATCGAGCGCTGCAAGGGGAAATCGCTGGTGGGTTATACCGACCTGCACCCCGGTGAAGACTGCGCGATGGCGTGGCGCGGCGTCGAGCGTTTCTGCCTCGACCTCGTGGAATATCCCGACGAAGCCAAGCACCTCATCGAGATCGCCTCTGCCGATTTCCGCCAGATCTTCGACCACTTCGACGCGATCCTGAAAGCCGCGAATTTGCCGTCAATGTGCTGGATCGGGCTGCCATCGTTCGGCAAGTTCCACGTCCCAAGCTGCGACTTTTCGGCCATGATCTCGTCGCGCCATTTCGTCGAGTTCAGCCTGCCGATCCTCAAGCGCGAAGTCCAGGACATGACCCATGTTGTCTATCACGTGGACGGTCCCGGCGTGGCGCGCCACATCGACCACATCCTCAGCGTGCCGGAAGTCCAGGGCATCCAGTGGGTCCAAAGCATGGGCGAAGGCCGCGCAATCATGCAATGGCTGCCGTTCATCAAAAAGGTTCAGGCGGCGGGCAAAGGCATCATCGTCGATCTTCAGGTGGACGAGCTGGAAGACTTCATCGACGCGATGGAGCCGCAAGGCATCTTCCTGTGGGTGGGCACCGAAGACGAAGACGAGCAGTTGGCGATCATCAAGCGGCTGGAAAAGTGGCACTAGACGGCGCTCGCACCGGTTCGCGCCCTATGAGTTTACAGGACAAGAGACGATGAAGCACCGCGAACGCGTATTAATGGCCCTTCACCACGAAAAACCCGACCGCTGCCCGATGCAGATCAGCTCCCCGCCCGAATTCGCCCCCCGCCTGCGCGACGACATGGGCATCGGCGGCGACAGGCTGCACAATCCGCACGGCGGCGGCAATACCTACGTGCTCGAACGCGAGCTAGACGAGGACATGCTACTGACCTCGGTCGGCTGGGCAAACTCGTATTACCAGGATGCCGCCCAGTACGTCGATGAATGGGGCATCGGCTGGGGATCGAAAGAGTACGTCACCCCCTTCGGCACGGGCCGCTACACCGAGATCGTCGGGCACCCGCTGGCTCAGGATGACGCCGTGCGCAGCTACGTCCCGCCCGATCCCACCCGCCCCGACCTGTACGACGAGGCGGCGCGCGTGCTGCGCGACTACAAAGACGAATACTGGATCGTGGGCGTCACGGTAACCACCATCTTCGAGGCGGCCTGGGCGCTGCGCGGCCTCCAGCAGATGCTGGTCGATCTGGTCGAGGATCCCGATCTGGCCGACGAGATCCTGGAAATCCCCTACCGCTACCACCTCGCCGCCGCGCGCAAGCTGGTCGAGATGGGCGTCGACATGGTCTGGACCGGCGACGACATCGGCACGCAGAACGGCATGTTGATCTCGCCGCGCATGTGGCGGCGCTTCCTCAAGCCGCGCATGGCAAATTTCATCGCGGAACTGAAAGCGATCAATCCCGACGTCAAAGTGGCCTACCATTCCGACGGCGACATTTCGCCGGTCATCCCCGACCTGATCGAGATTGGCCTGGACGTGCTCAACCCGATCCAGCCCGCGTGCATGAATCCCGACGATCTCGAACGCCAGTTTGGAGACAAGCTCAGCTTCTGGGGATCGATCGACGAACAGTACACCTTGCCGATGGGCTCGCCCGACTACGTGCGCACGGAGGTCATCGAGCGCCTGAAGACGCTCGGGCGGCGCGGCGGCCTGATCCTCGGCCCGACGCATCACGTTCAGCTCGACACGCCGCTGGAAAACTTCTGGGCGATGGTCAACACGATCCGCGACACGCCCTACAGCGCGCTGTAGCATTCCTGCGCAGACGAAAAAGCGGAACGGTGAGCAGCCCCGTTCCGCTTTGTTTTCACCCATGCGCCCGCGCGTTTAGTCGCCCTTGCTGGGCAGGCGCGGCGCAAGCCAGCCGATCAGCGCGTCTTCCGAGCGCGTCTGCATCAGGACGCTCCCCGGCCCGGTCAGCTCGCACACCAGCCCCTCGCCGCTGAGCAGGGTCGATTTCCAGTTACCCACGCGCCGGACCTGAAACTGGATCGAGCTGCTGAAACCGACGATGTGCCCCGTATCGACCGTATACTTCTGCCCCGGCTGAAGCGTCCGCTCCTCGATCGCGCCGTAAGCGGACAAAACCACCTTGCCCTGCCCGCTCATGCGCAGCAGGATCAGGCTGCTGCTTCCGAAAAAGCCTTTTGCCCCGCCCCACTTCGTATCCGTTTCGACTGACGCTTCGCAGGCAACGAACGCCCCGCTCTGCAAATAAAAATCGCCGCCGCTGAGTTCGATCACCATCATATCGCCGGGCAGCGTCGGGGCGAGCGTCACCTCACCGCCCTGGCCCGGCGCTTTCCACGTGTTCTGGAAGAAGCTCTCGCCGCCCACCACACGCTTGAGGCCGCCCAAAAACCCGCCCCGCGACGACGTCTCGGTTTGCACGCCCTCGCTGTAACTGACCATCGCGCCCGATTCCGCGCGGACTTCCTCCCCGCCTGCGAGCGTCACCACGGCCAGGGAATAAGCTGGTTTGTGCTTGAGCAAAACGTCCATTGCAGCAATCCTTTCAGCAAAATATGCAACAGCCAGGGCGGTTCGTCCTGGAAGCGAACGTGCCGATCACTATCATAGTATGGGATTACTGCGATAGAGTCACCACCCCAGCTATTGGGGCAAAACGTCGGGATCTGCGGGATGCGCCGCGTCTGGCGCACGGGGGAACGACAGGGTAATAGTCGTGCCGGACTTGCCATCGCTCGCCGCCGCGATGCTGCCGCCGTGTACCTCGACGAGCGATCGGGCGATCGCCATGCCCAGGCCCGACTCGCCATTCGTCTGGTAGCGGGACGCGTCGGCGCGGTAAAAGCGTTCGAAGACATGCGGCAAATGTTCCGGCGCGATGCCCGATCCGGTGTCCTGCACGGCCAGGATCAGCACGTTCTCGCGCGCCTGAGCCGAAAGCGTGATCTGGCCGTCTTCGGGCGTGTGGCGCAGCGCGTTGCTCACCAGATTGCTTAGAACCTGGAGGATGCGGTCAGGATCGGCGTGCAGCAGCGGCAGATCCAGACCGGCACGCACGGCCAGCGTAACGCGCCGTTGTTCCGCCTGGTTGCTGAACGCTGCCGCCGTCAGGTTGAGCAGCTCTGCCGGGGCCACCTGCTGCCTGATCAGGCGCAGTTCACCGGCGTCTGCCAGGGAGAGCGTGCGCAAATCTTCGACGAGACGCTGCAAATGCTGCGCTTCGTCGTGCATGATCTTGAACCGTTCCGGCGTTGGCAGCAGCAGCCCTTCGTGCAGCGAACTCAAGTAGCCCACCACCACCGACAGCGGCGTGCGCAGCTCGTGCGCGATATCGGCGGTCATCTGGCGGCGCAGCGCATTCGAGCGGGCGAGATCGGCGCTCATCTGGTTAAACGCCTCGGCCACCTCGCCCACCTCGTCGCGGCTGCGCACGGGCACCTGCGTCTCCAGATGTCCCCGTGCGACGGACCGGATCGCTGCCGTGATCTCGCGCAGCGGGCGCGTCAGCGAACGCGCAAACAGGAAGCTGAGCACCAGCGCCAGCACGATCGCGCCCGCGGTTGCGATCCACAACATCTGGTTGATCCGGTTGAGGTAGGCTTCTTCGCGCGGATCGCGCCCCGAAAACCGGTCGTCCGGCATGATGTAGCCCACCACCTCGCCGTCCACCGTTACTGGATCTGCCTTGCTGAGTTTGGAAGCGGGAACGGTACGCGGCGGATCTTGCTGGGGGAGGATCACCTCGCCGTTGACGTCGATCAGGGTGAAGCGTACCGGCGACGCGGGCGCGCCATCGGCAGGCGCATCGGGCGGCGGGGGCTGCTGCGCCAGCGGGACTTTGCCATGCACCAGTTGGATGTTGTCCCACGTGCCGTACACCTCATAGTAGGCGGTCACTTCCGCGAGAAAATCGGCGCGCGCCTGCTCGACCACGTAATTGTCGAACTCGGACATGGTGAAAGCGCGCGTCAGCAGAGCCACGATCAGCACACCCGACAGGCCCGTGACGACCAGCGCCAGGGTGATCTTGACCCGCAGAGACGACACGCCAAACCTCGCCATTACTCCGCCCTGAAACGATAGCCCACGCCGAACACCGTCTCGATGTAGTAGGGATCGGACGCGTCCGGCTCGATCTTGGAGCGCAGGTTGCGAATGTGCACGTCCACCGTTCGCTCGACGCCTTCCATCGAGCCGCCTTTGAGGTGTTCGAGCAGCTCCGCGCGCGAAAACGCTCGCCCCGGGGATGACAGCAGCAGTTCCAGCAGTGCGAATTCCGACGGCGTCAGCGTCACCTCGCGGCCATCCACGAACACGCGGTATGCGCTGCGATCGAGCGTAATGCCGCCCACGCGCAGCACCTCCGCCCCGCTGTCTTCCTTCCCGGTGCGGCGCAGCACGGCGCGCGTCCGGGCGATGAGCTCGCGCGGGCCAAACGGCTTGGTGATGTAGTCGTCCGCGCCCAGTTCCAGCCCCAGAACCTTATCCGATTCTTCGAGCACTGCCGTCAGCAAAATGATCGGCGCGTCGCTCTCTTTCCGGTAGAGTTGGATAAACTCGTACCCGTCCATTTCCGGCATCATGATATCCAGCAGGATCAGATCCGGCTTTTCGTGGCGCGCCATGAACAGCGCTTCGCGCCCGTTGCTGGCCGTCACGACGCGGAACCCCTGCTCGCTCAGCAGATCTTTGAGCAGGATCTGAACGTTGAGCTTGTCGTCTACGATGAGGATCGTCTTCGCCATACCACAAACACCCCCCGGTCGTGCCAAACGGGGCGCAGCGGCTGCCCACTGTGCCCCGGCCAACACTCAGCCAGCCGTTTGACTGGCAATATAGTCCTGTGCCGCTGCATAGCGCGCATTCACGTGCGCGATCAGTTCGTCCAACGACGCCGCGAACGCGTCCGCATCAACCGCCGTGGCGCTCGTCGTGCCGGTTTCCCCGGTCACGTAAGGCGCGATCAGATCGTGCAGTGTCTGGTAGGTTGCTTCCATCTTCGCCGGAGCAAACGCACCCTCGATCGTGTCTTCGACATACCCCACATATAGGTCGTGATAAACGGGATCGTCCAGCAGGTAGCGGATCAGCGGCCACTCGTCGCCCAGGCTGTCCATATCGAGCGAGGGGGTACCGCCTGACCCGCCGGGGCCGCCCATGCCGCCGCCGCTGCGATCGGTGAGCGCCTCGTTGTTGTCCCACGGGATCCACGTCAACTGGCCGGTTTCAGGATCGTGGTAAAGGTAGTAGTTATGCGCCATTGTACCGTACGTATCCCAGTTTTGAATCACGGTATTGACTGCCAGCCAGTGCACAAAATCGTCAGCATTGAACACGGCTTCCAGGCTGCTGCGCCACGTTTCGGGATCGGTCAGGCGCGTGTCTGCGTGCAGCGCGTCGAACAAAGCGAGGATGTCGCTGTAGTCCGCTTCGTCTTCGTTGCTCTTTTTCTCGAAGGTCGCCTCGTCAAATGTACCTTCCACGAACGCCGCGCCGTCGCCTTCCGGCTTGTAAAGGTTGCCGCTGTCGTCACTGAACTGCGCTTCGATCACCGTATCGTCCACGACCTCGACCGCCGTATACAACCCGAAATACACCGGCCCCTCGCCATAGTTCACGTAGACCGCATAAAACGCCGTGTTTGCGGAGGGGATGCCCGCGTCACGGAACACGTCCGCCGCAACCTTCTCGTGCAGCATCGACTCGTCGCCCCAGTTGCTCGAAAACGAGATCTGCTTGAAGCCATAAAAACGCTGGTTGTCGATTTCGGGATAGTCGTCTTCGAACTGGTCGAAGTCCAGCTTGAACGGCAGCTTATAACTACCGCTGCGCCACGTCCCCGACAGGCTGGAATTGCCCTTGAAGCGCATCCCGACGTTCGTCCACGTCTCGCCGTCGAATGTAACATCGACCGCCACCCACATCGGGTCCTCGCTGCTGGACGCCGCGCCCATGCCTGCGCCATCCATCGCGCCGGGGTTGCCCGCGCCGTCAGGGGGCTGCGGCATTTCACCGTTCTGTGGTGCCCCCTGCACGCCATCGCCGCCAGGAGGCATCTGGCCGTCTTGGGGCATACCATCCTGAGGTCCATCTTCCGGCCTCTCACCACCCTGGGGTCCACCCTGGCCATCGCCCCCTTGAGGCATCTGGCCGCCCTGCGGCATTCCGCCGCCGGGGCCACCCGCACCGCCGCCCGCGCCGAACTCGCCGTACAGCGCGGTCATGTCATCGAGCATCGCCTGCCATTCCGCCGGATCGATGGTGATCGTGATGGTGTTCACCGCGTCCTGCGGAAACACAACATCGTAATCCGGCTCGGCGGTGTCGCCGTGCGACGTTTCGTCCCATCCATCCGGGCGCTCGATCTCTCCATCATCCTGGGCCAGTGCCGCCGTGCCGCCCAGCGAAGACGCCGCCAGCATCACGCCCAACAGCACCGCCCCAAGTTTCCGCATTCCGTTCATCACCATTCCTTTACTCCTCAATGAGCCGCACGCGTCAGTCGTCGTAACCAGCATCGCCCGCAAACACACCCTCGCTGGTCGCAAAACGGACCTGAGACGTATCCAGCGCCCGCGCGTCGTAATACACGGTGATCTGGGCCGTGTCGCGCAGGAAGTTGAGCCTGCCGATCTCGATCCGCTTGATCGGCAGGCCCGTGCGCGTTTCCAGATCGGCTTTCAGTTGGGGCCAGTTCTCGGGCCGGATCATCTCGATGCGCTCGTAGGTGATCGTCTTGCGCACTTCGTAGTCGAACCCCCAGCCCTGCTCCAACACGTACAGCACGCCGATCGTCGCCATGTTCGCCACGGCGAACTCGCCATACGCTTCGCCGCTTAGCAGAATCGAGTTGAGCACCGGCAGCGCAATGAGCACGAACAGGTACGTCATTTCGCGGATCGGGATGGTATCCGTGCGGTAGCGCAGGATCGAGAAAATAGCGAACAGTCCGAACCCTACCCCGACGCTGATGTCGGAGTTATTCAACAGGCCCATCACGAAAAAGACGACGGTGTTGAACACGAAGAAAGTGAACACATAGTTCTTGTCTCGCTGTCGCGGGTAGTAGATCAGCCGCACGATGACGAAGACAATCGCCAGATTGAGCGCAAAATTCATCAGCGTATCGAGAAACTCACCCATGATTCACCTCTTCCTGCATCAGCTTGTTCACCAGCCGCAGCCGCGACTTGAAGTTATTGGTCTTGACGCCGTCGTACAGCATACAGATGCCCACACAGTATTTGCTGAAGGATGTCGGACGGATGCCCAGCCCGCGCATCTGCTGGACGAACGCCGACGGCTGCGACGCCTGCGCCTGCTTGACTTCGGCAATGGCAATCCCTGGCAGAGCCTCGATCGCGTCGCCCCAGGCAAAGCGCAGATTCAGGTCGAGCGTCAGCCGCTCCGGCTGCTGCGTGCTCACCAGCGTAATGCGCTGGAATTCGTTCCACAGCTTCGGCTCCAGACCGTCCACGTCCACCGCCGGGTCCGCCCCGCCGCACTCGTCCACCAGGTGATCGAGCATCGGCTCGATGTCGGGAATCTGAAGGCGCGATTTCACGGTGCGGTCCTGGTTGGTCCGGCGCTTGACCTCGAAGAACGCCAGGTCGGACTCGATGTATTTGCGCTCCCGCACCTTGTAGCGCGATCCGCACCCGTTATGGTGCTGCCGGTAGAGCGCCAGATCGGGCGTGTCGAAATAGAGCGTCTGGTAGTGGTTCAGGCGCGTGCCCTTGATCTCCAGCGCGCGGTACGCCTGCGCGATCTGGCGCAGCACCGTGTAAAGCTGCTCCGCGCGCAGCACGTACTTCGTGTCCACACGATCGAGCAGCGCAACGGCATCCATTTCGGCCAGGGTGATCGGCTCGAACGCCGCCAACGCCCGCTCGATGCGCCGGGTGGTGATATCCACGATCCGGGGCGGCTCAGTCTGCCCAACCACATATCCAACATTCGCAGTCATCGTTAGTCTCCAAGCTCGTGAGTGTGCTGTCCCATTACCAGCCATCTACCAGTACAACGCTGGCATGTTTCCGGCCAGCAGCTTGCTCTAAATATATTTAACGGATGTTCAGATCCTGTTTAGACGGGGTTAAAGGCACCTAAAATTATTCGAGGCGAAAAAACAGGCTGGAACAGGCGGGGAAGCAGGCAGGAAAAGCCCCATGCCAGCCCCGTATAAGGCCAGCATGGAGCTTCCATGACGCGCCGCAGCGCGTGGGTCAGTTACGGAACGTGCCGCCGCCGATCCGCGTCACAACGCCGGACACGGTGAAACCCGTGTAGGAGGTGCCGGGGACATACGAGCCATCCGCATACAGGCCGTCCGCGGCTGCGCCGGTCGTGGTGCCGCCATAGTACACGTCATAGGTGGCCCCAGTGGCGAGGTCCGGCGAGGAAAAGATAATCGACTGGAACGCCTTGGTAGGCGCGAAGGTCAGCACATCGCTGCCGTCGCTGGACTGGATATGCACCACGGTGCCCGCCGCCTGCATCGAGTCGAAGGTCAGCAGCAGCGAGTTCTGCGTAGACGTTTCGCTGGGAGCCTGCGCCATCCCGGCGCTGCCCGCCATGACCAGGAACCCGCCGGAGAGCGTGAATGTGCCGTCGTAGTCCAGCGCACCGTTCATGTTCTCGGTGGGACCGTTGACAATCACCGTGCCGCCCGTCATCTCGATCGAGCCGTTGACGTCCACGCCATCGCCACCAGCGTCCACCACGGTCGTGCCGCCGTTGATGTAGATGAAGTAGTCACCCGAGACCGCGAACGCATCCTGGCCTGTGCCGCCCTGAGCCGGTGCAGCCTGCCCCATCTGCCCGCCACCCTGTCGCGGGCCGCCGCCACCGGGACCACCACCCTGGCCAGGCCCCCACTGCGTGCCCGATCCGTCATTACCCCCCGCGCCGTTCAGCCCGTCATCGCTGGCGACGAGGCGAATGCTGCCCCCGTTGATGGTGATGACCGCACTCTCGATGCCCTCATACGACCGAGTGATGTTGATATCGCCGTCGTTGATGTCCAGTGTGGCATCCGCATGCACGCCATCGTCCCCGGTAGAGAGGATGAACGCGCCGCCGTTGATCACGATGCTGTCGTTCGAGTGGATAGCATCGTCCGCCGAATCGATGGTGAAGGTTCCGCCGTCGATCTGGACGCTGACTCCGGCCTTCAGCCCTTTCGCGGAAAGCGTTTCGTCGATGTATGTTCCGCTGCCGCCGCCTGAGAACAGAACAAATTCACCGCCGCGAATCGAGAGCGCCGTTTCAGCCTGGACCGCATCGGCTCCCGCCGTCACGTTGAAGATGCCCACCGACACGGTGATATACCCCAGGGCCGCATCGTCCGCATTATCGGACTTAAGGCCATCGCCGCCCGCCGCCACCGTAATCGTGCCGCCTTCGACCACGATGAAATCCTTACCTCGGATGCCGTCATCCGCAGCACTCACGCTGATCGTGCCGCCGGTGATGGTCAGCCCGTCCTTGCTGGCGATGCCGTCGTTGTAGTTCCCGGATACCGTCAGCGCGCCGCTGCCGGAGATCGTCAGATCGCTCTTGCTGAACAGCGCCGCATTAGGCTCGTCTTCCTCAGGATCGGGGAAGACATACGTCGCGCCGTCCGAGATCGTGTTTTCCGTGCCCTCTTGCAGCACGATTTCGGCGGAGTCCGCGTTCATGATACTCAACGGCGAGCCGGTCGAACTGCTGAGGCCGGCCCCGTTCAGAATCAGGGTGACCGCGCCCTCGTCGTCCGTATCCACCACGATCTGACCGTCCGCCAGCGTGCCGCTGATCCTGTAGCTGCCCGCCGCGACGATCGTCGCCGTACTGCCCTCGACCGTGACCCCGCTGCCGTCTACGGCGATCGAATCACCGTTCAGCACGATCTGCGTTGCATCTGCACTTTGCCAAACGCCTGCCCCCACCAGAACATCCGAGCTGCTGGCGGACGCAAGATGAAGCCCCTGCCCATAGGCCAGCCCCATCGAGAGCACCAGCCCGCAGATCAACAGCGCCGATATCCATCGTTTTCCCATTGTTCCCTCCAATACACCTTGTTCTGGCCCGCCTGTACGGACCGCAGTTCCTTTACCGAAACGCTCGCTGCCGCACGGCAGCTCCGGCGTCTATTCGCGCCGGATGCTCCTAACGATAGCCGCAAGATATTTAGAAGATGTTCAGATCAGGTTAAGCACATCTAAAACTTCGACCACCCGGCTTCGCGTTTGCAGCCTTGGCTCACGCGCGGAGAAAAAGACCGTTCTTCGGTCTTTTAACGGCACTCGCTTGACACAGAAAACGTTTTCTCCTATCTTAAAAGCATACAGAAAACGTTTTCTGTCGTTCACTTAGACCTTTGAGAAACCACCATGCCTGTTACCCTTGAAGAGATTGCTAGAGCTTCCGGGTTCTCCGTCCCGACCGTCTCACGCGCGCTCAGCAACAGCAACTATCCCGTGAGTTCCGCCACGCGCCAGGCCATCATCGAGGTGGCGCAGTCGCTGGGCTATAAGCCGAATCTCGCGGCGCGCAGCCTGCGCACGGACCAAACCAATACGATCGGCGTGATCGCTGACGACATCCTCAGCCCGTTCGTCCCGCCCATCTTGCGCGGCATTCAGGATTACCTCAAACCGTTCGATTACCTGAGCCTCATCGTCAACTCGGACTGGGACCCGGAAATCGAGCAGGACGCGATCGACTCGCTCGTCAGCCGCCCGGTTGACGGGATCATCTTCGTTGAGTACTCGCATCTGGCCGTGAACAAGGCGCTGCAAGAGTCGAAAAAGCCGTACGTGTTCGTTCACCGGCTGTTCGGGGCGAGCGTTCAGAACTCCGTCGTACCTGACGACCATTACGGGGCAACCCTGGCCGTCCGCCACCTCGCTTCCCTGGGGCACAAGCGCATTGCCTACATCAACGGGCCGGAAGGCTGGCACACCGCCCAACAGCGCCTCGCCGGATACAAGGACGAGCTAGCCGCGCAGGGCATTGAATTCGACCCTGCCCTGGCTCAGCCGGGCGACTGGGAATATGAGGGTGGCTACGCGGCAGCGCAGACGCTGCTGGCGCTGGACAACCTGCCAACGGCCATCTTTGCGGCCAACGACACGATGGCGCTCGGCGCGATCACCGCAATCCAGGAAGCAGGGCTGAGCGTTCCCGGCGATATCGCGGTGGTGGGCTATGACAACCGGGAGTTCGCGCGGATCGTTCGCCCCCGCATCACAACGGTCAGCATGCCCGTCTACGAAATGGGGCGCACGGCGGCGGAGCTGCTGCTCAAACAAATCGAAGAAACGCGCCAGGATATGCCCGAAATCAAGATCAAAGGTCATCTCGTCGTACGCGAGACGTGCGGAGCCGACGCCTCGCAGCGCACGCCGGAAACGCTCGACATGGGCGCCACGACACGGCGCATCCTGCTGCACAAAGACCCGGATCAATAGATCGCACCGCCCTGGCTTGTTACCGCCCGAAAATAACCTGGCCTTTCCGGCCTTTTTTGTCCTGCTTTACAGTATCATGCTGGCAACTTTTTAAGGAGAAACTTATGTCTACCCCACGTAAAGTTACACGCCGCAAGTTTATCCAGCTCGCAGGAGGAGCCGCGACCGGCGCGGCATTGGCCTCGGTTGCGCCCGGCCTCACGTCCGCCGCTGCCGCCAGCGCTAGCAAGCCGTTCGGCATGCCGTATGTTCGCCAGAACCGCAAGGTCCGTGTCGCCGTCGGCGGCTGGGCGCAGCAGAATATGAGCGACCTGCTGGAACAGACCGAGTTCACCAAGAAGACGGGTATCGACGTCGAGATCGTGCTGCGCACCGACACGAAAGAAACCGAACTGACCCGCATCGTCAGCGCGGTGCAGGCCGATACCAGCCCGTACGACGTGCTCGACTTCGAGGACGAGCTAGCGACCTCGCTCTCGCAGGCCGGGTACATGGTCGGGCTGGACGACATTCTGCCCGCCGAAATGTGGGACGACTTCTCGCCGGAAATGCTCGAATACAGCAAGACGTGGAGCAGCCTCGACGGCGAGACGTTCCGCGTGATCCACAACTGGGAAATGCCCTACTGGTGGTATCGCAAGGACTGGTTCGACGAAAAGGGCACTGCGGTCCCCGAAACCTGGGACGATGTCAAGACGATGGGCGAGGCCTTCACCGACAAGGGCAACAACGTCTGGGCGACCGAAGACGGCCTGATCAAAGGCGCATTCCTCAACGTCTATCTGGCATGGGTGACGCTCCAGGCGGGCGGCAACCCATTCGACGTGGGCGACGCCTATAAGCAGGCGCTCGAATACACCTACGACCTGATGTACACCCACGACGTGTTCAATCCCGCGTCGCTGCAAAAGGACTACAACCAGCAGAACGCCGACTACATCGCGGACAAGGTGGCGTTCATGCGCCAGTGGCCGTTCTTTGGCGACGTGGCCCGCAGCGAAGACAACACCGAATGGTTCAGCGACGACAAGGTCGCCGTGACGCTGCCGCCGGTCGGTCCGGGCGGCAAGGCCGGCTCGACCTATCCGGCGGCGTGGGGCTTCGGCGTTATCCGCACCTCGCCGAACCTGGAAGAAGCCAAAGAGCTGGTGTCGTTCCTGTCGACCAACGAAGTCGCCGTCCAAGCGATGAAGGTGGGCTTCTGGTTCCTGAACGCACGCAAGTCCGTTCTGGCCGAAGCGCCGCAGGACAACTGGCTCGTGCAGCAGATGAAGATGTACACCGACGCGGGCGTGATCGGCGTGCGTCCGTTCCATCCCCAGTTCGTCGAAGCGCTGACCATCCTCGAAGATACGGCGTCGTCGTACCTCACCAAGCAGATGAGCCTGGACGATTCGATGAAGCAGGCCAAGGCGCAACTCGACGCGCTGAAATAAGCAGGCGACAACAAACCGGCCCAGGCGGGAGCGATTCCCGTCTGGGCAGCCTCACCCACCCATTCGACCGATCGATACCGGCGCGTCTTTGCGCCGGCACTGCACCAGCACGGAATCAGCAGAAAGAGGTTCAGCGTGCAAAAGATCACGATAGAGGGGAACGCGGCGGTCACGAAACGCAGGCTGGCCTTGAGTCTTCCGCGCAGAACCACCGTGCGGCGATATCTGCTGTTTTTTGCCCTGATCGCCCCGGCGTTTATCCTGCGTTTCATCACCGCGGCCTATCCTATCGCGCAGACCGTCCTGTACAGCTTCACCAACTACAACCTGCTTAAAGGCACGAACGAATTCATCGGCTTTGAAAACTATTCGGCGCTAACGACCGATTTTGGCGTCCGTGGGGCGCTGTCGTTCACGATCGTGTACGTGCTGGCCTCGACCTTCATTGAGCTGGCCGTGGGCATGATGATCGCCCTGCTGCTCAACGCCAACTTCAGGGGCCGCGCCTTCGCACGCACGATCAATTTGATCCCGTGGGCCATTCCGACGATCGTGGCGGGGTACGCGTTCCGTTGGTTCCTGGACGACCAGTTCGGGCTGCTGACCAACTGGATCAACGCGATCACCGGGAAACATATGCTGGCATTCATCGATCCGACCGGGGCCAAGCTGTCGGTGATCCTGGTGCACGTCTGGAAAGACGCGCCGTTCATGGCGATCATCTTCCTGGCCGGGATGCAGGGCGTGCCGGAGGATCTCTACGAGGCGGCCAAGATCGACGGGGCCAGCGCGTGGCAGCGGTTCTGGAGCATCACCATTCCGCTGGTCAAGCCGCTGGTGATCACGATGACGCTGTTCCGCATCGTGTGGTCGCTGTCGGGCTTCGACCTCGTGTACGGGCTGACATCCGGCGGCCCCGGCGTGGCGACCTCCGTGCTGGCGCTGCAGGTCTTCCGCGAAGGCATCCTGTATTTTAAGTTCGGCTTCGCGTCGGCTATCAGCGTCGTACTGCTTCTCTTTGTAGCACTCGTCGGCATCATCGCGCTGCGCCTGTACCGGCGCGCCGATGTCGCCTATTAAGCGCGCGGGACGTGACCTCATGATTGCCACCCAAACGAAACAAACTGCTCAACGGCCCCGCGTGCAGTGGGGATCGATCGGCAAGTACGCGGCGTTCGTCCTGTATACCCTGGTGATCCTGCTGCCTATTTACTGGATGGTGCGATCGGCGTTTGCCGCCAACAACCAGTTGTATACGACGCCGCTGGTGTATGTGCCCAGCCCAACGCTAGAAAACTTCAGAACGCTGGTCGATCAGGTTCCGATCGTGGACTACACACGCAACTCGATCGCATTTGCCCTGGGCACGACCGCGCTGACCTTGGTAGTGAGCTACCTCGCCGCCTATGCCTTCGCGCGGATCCAGGTGCGCGGCAGCGCCATCCTGCTGTGGATTCTGGTGCTGTCGATGGCCCTGCCCGACGTCGGCACGATCGTGCCGCTGTACCGCATCCTGTCGCGGTTTCACCTGTTGGACACGATCACCGGGCTGACGCTGGTGCTGGGCAGCACACTCACACCGTTTACGGTATGGGTCCTGGTGTCGTTCATCAAGCAGGTGCCGATTGAGGTCGAAGAGGCGGCGCGCATCGACGGTGCATCGCTGCCCGTGATCTTCCTGCGCATCCTGCTGCCAGTCACCACGCCGGGATTGGTGACGATGGGGCTGATCAACTTCATCAACGCCTGGAACAACCTGCTCTACCCGCTCTCGTTTTCGGTCTCCCCATCCTCAAAGACGCTCAGCGTTTCGATCACCGAGGTCTTCGCGGGCTACTCACCCTGGGGCCGCCCGTGGGAGCTGATTATGGCGGTCGGTGTGGCGATGGTTGCCCCGATCGTGATCCTGATGCTGTTCTCGCAGAAGTCGATCGTGCGCGGGCTGGTCGGCGGCGCATTGAAGGGGTAAGCCGCCCGGGCAAACCAATAGGTACATCTTGGCTTTCTATGCTAAAACAACGGAAACATGTTGATCCTGGCTCTCCAAACAGATGGAGTTTCGCGCTATGCACAGCTTCGAACTAAAGCTAACAGACACCTACTATCCCTATGCCCGGTGGCATATGCTGCCGCTGGAATCCATCGCGTTCACGTCTGGATTCTGGGCGGACTGGCAGCGCATCAATCGACAGGTGACGCTGTTGCATGGCTACCAGATGCTTGAAAAGGCCGGAAACCTGGATAACCTGCGCATTGCGGCGGGCCGGATCGACAGTCAGTACAAGGGCCTGGCGTTTCTGGATTCGGACGTCTATAAGTGGCTCGAAGGCATCGCCTACGAAATTCACGCCAACCCGAATGCCGAGCTTCAGGCGCTGGCCGACGAGGTCATCGACCTGATTGCCGATGCGCAGGCCGAGGACGGCTATCTGAACACCTACTACCAGATCGTCAAGCCGGACGGTCGCTGGTCTGATTTGGACTTCGGGCACGAACTGTACTGCGCGGGGCATCTGTTCCAGGCGGCGGTCGCGTACTATCAGGCGACGCATACCACCAAGCTGCTGGACGTAGCGACGCGTTTTGCCGATCTGCTCGCGGCGACTTTTGGGCCGGACAAGCGCCAGGGCACTGCCGGGCATCCCGAGATCGAGATGGCGCTGGTTGACCTGTACCGGACAACGGGTAAGCGCGACTACCTGGATCTGGCGAAGTTCTTCATCGACCAGCGCGGCAAAAACACGATGCGCGGCGTGGGCTGGCTGAAAGCGGAATATCACCAGGACCGCGTCCCGGTGCGCGAGGAAGATCGCATCGAAGGGCACGCCGTGCGGGCCATGTACTTGAACGCGGGCGTCACCGACCTGTACCTGGAAACCGGTGAGACCGCGCTGCTGTCGTCGCTGGATCGCCAGTGGGAAGACATGACGGTCGGGAAACTGTTTCTGACCGGGGGCCTGGGATCGCGCTACGAGGGTGAGGCGTTCGGAGATGCGTACGAGCTTCCGGCAGATCAGTGCTACTGCGAGACGTGCGCAGCGATCGGCAGCGTGATGTGGAACTGGCGTATGCTGCGCGTTACGGGGGACAGCCGCTACGCCGACCTGATGGAGCGCACACTGTACAACGGCGTTCTGAGCGGCATGGGACTCGACGGCAAGCACTTCTTCTACATGAACCCGCTGATGAGCCGGGGCGGCTACGAACGCGGCGAATGGCAGACCTGCGCCTGCTGCCCGCCCAACCTGATGCGGCTGCTGGCGTCGCTGCCGCAGTACAGCGCGACGGTGGATGACAGCGGGATCCAGGTGCACCTCTACAACAGCGGGACGATCGAGGCCGGACCGGTGCGGCTCGCCGTGCAGACCGATTACCCGTGGCAGGGCGAGATCGCGCTGAGTGTCGAGGCAGCGCCGGACGATGCGTGGCAGCTTCGCCTGCGCGTTCCCGAATGGTGCAGCAGCGCCAGCGTCAGTATCAACGGCGAGCCGGTCAGCGCGCCGACCCTCGACGCGGGCTACATCGTGCTCGACCGTGTCTGGAAGGTTGGGGACAGCGTCGTGCTGTCGCTGCCGATGGAAGCGCAGCTCATCGAGGCGCATCCGTACGTCGATGCGGTGCGCGACAGTCTGGCAATCCAGCGCGGGCCGGTGGTGTACTGCTTCGAAGCCGCCGATCATCCCGGCGTCAACCTGATGGACGTCCGGCTGGACGATACAGCAGCGCTGCACCCCGCGTGGCGGAGCAGCGACTGGTCGCCAAAAGGGTTGATGGTCATCGAAACCGAGGGTCAGTTGGCGGGAGCAGACGCGTGGAATAAGCGGCTTTACCGTCCTGCGCGCAGCGCCGCCGCAAGCGAGCCGCAAACGCGCGTGCCGCTGGTCGCCATCCCTTACTTCGCCTGGGCCAACCGGGGCGAAAACGTGATGCGTGTGTGGATCCCACGCGCTTAGCCCGGCACACAGGGGCGTTCCGAACACCCGACAAAATGCAGGCTCCCCACGGTTGACCCGTGGGGAGCCTGATCCCGCGTCCTCACGAAATGCCGCTGCGCAGCATCCCGCTAGCCCGCGTACCCCGCCTCTGAGGTCTTCTGCGCAAGCTCGGCCAGTGACAGCGTCGTCCACGGCACGAAGCGCTCCATATCGAGGCCTACTTCCCGCGCGACACCGCGACCGTAGTCAGGATCGGCCTTGTAGAAGTGCACAAGCTGACGCGCAATGATACGTTCCGGCACACCCGCCATCGCTTCCGCAAGATTGCAGAACAACTGCGTCTTTTGATCGGCGCTCATCAAGCGAAACAACATGCCGGGCTGCGTATAATCGTCCGCGCCGTCACGGTGGTTATAGCGATCCGCGTCACCGGAGATTTTAAGCGGCGGCTCAAGATAGCGGGGATCTTCAACCGGGCCGCCCATGCTGTTCGGCTCGTAGTTCACGGCCCCGCCAAAATTGCCGTCGAAGCGCATGTGCCCGTCGCGGTGGTAGGTGTTGACGTCGGCGTGGGCGTGATTCACCGGCAGCGCGGCGTAGTTCACGCCGATACGGTAGCGGTGCGCGTCCGCATAGGACATGATGCGCGCCTGGAGCATCTTGTCGGGCGAGAAGCTGATGCCCGGCACAATGTTCGACGGCTCAAACGCCGCCTGCTCGATCTCCGCGAAGTAGTTTTCGGGGTTGCGGTTCAGCTCCATGACGCCAATTTCGATCAGCGGGTAATCTGAATGGAGCCAGACCTTCGTGAGATCGAACGGGTTGAAGCGGTACGTTTCGGCCTCCGCTTCGGGCATGATCTGCGCGAAGACGTGCCAGCGCGGGTAGTCGCCCGATTCGATCGAGTCGAACAGGTCGCGCTGGGCGCTTTCCCGGTCGAGCGCGACGACCTGCGCGCCTTCCGCATTCGTCCAGTTCTTGATCTCCTGCATGGTCCTGAAGTGCAGCTTGATCCAGAAGCGCTCGTTGTCCGCGTTGATGAAGCTGTACGTGTGGCTGCTGAAGCCGTGCATGTGGCGGTAGCCCTGGGGCAAGCCGCGATCGCTGAACAGGATGGTCACCTGATGCAGACTTTCGGGCGAGAGCGACCAGAAGTCCCACATGGCGGTTGCGGAGCGCATATTCGTTTTGGGATCGCGCTTCTGGGTGTGGATGAAATCGCTGAACTTATACGGATCGCGGACGAAAAACACGGGGGTGTTGTTGCCCACCATGTCCCAATTACCATCTTCGGTATAGAACTTCACGGCAAAGCCGCGCACGTCGCGCTCGGCATCCGCCGCGCCGCGCTCGCCCGCGACGGTCGAAAAACGGGCCAGGCACGGCGTTTGCTTGCCCACTTCAGAGAAAATTTTCGCTTTGGTATAGGCCGTAATGTCGTTGGTTACCGTAAACGTGCCGAACGCGCCGGAGCCTTTGGCGTGCACCACCCGCTCGGGGACGCGCTCGCGGTTGAAAGTCGCCATTTTTTCGAGGAGCTGGTAGTCCTGCATCAGCAAGGGGCCGCGTGCGCCCGCCGTCAGCGAATTTTGATTGTCGCCAATGGGAGCGCCGTGGGCGGTCGTCAACTGCTTTTGGTCAGCCATCGTGATTGCCCTTCTCTATCTGCCGCTACGATTTGCAAACGTCAAGCAATCTTATTGTACAGCGCCATCCCATAGGCGTATAATATATATTGTCTATCATCGATATAATTTCTTCCTATATCTTCCAAGAGGCCGCGCTTGGAAATCCACCAACTCACCTACTTTGTGGCCGTGGCCGAAACAGGCAGCTTCAGCCGGGCGGCGGAGCGCTGTAATGTCGCGCAGCCGTCGATCAGCCAGCAGATCATGAAGCTGGAACAGGAGTTAGGCGCGCCGCTGTTCGACCGGCTGAGCCGCGGCGTCGTGCTGACGGAGGCCGGGCGCGTCCTGCTGCCGCGCGCCAATACGATCCTGTCCAAAGCGCAGGAGATCAAGTATGCGCTCAGCCAGGAGGTCGAAGACGGCTATGGCACGCTGGCGGTCGGGTTCATCCCCACGATTTCGCCGTTCGTGCTGCCGAGCGTAATCAAGCGCTTCGGAGAGCGGTTCCCCAACGCGACCCTGACCGTTCACGAGGATCTGACTGAGACACTGATCGAGAACCTGATCGATGGCAAGCTCGACATCGGGATCGTCAGCCTGCCGGTCCACCACCACCTGATCCGCACGGAAGAACTGCTGGTCGAGCCGCTGCTGGTCGCGTCATCGCGGCGCTACGAACTCGTTAACTGGGCGTCGATCCGGGTCAAGGCGCTGGACAATTTCCCGTTCATCGCGCTCAACGAGATGCACTGCCTGGGCGAGCAGATTCAGTCGTTTTGTTACCAGCAGAACCTGAACGTGCAGATCGTGTGTCACACCGCCCAGCTTTCCACCGTACAGAACTGCATTTTGCTCGGATTAGGTGTCTCGCTAGTACCACAAGCCCTGGCATTAAGCGACACATCGGATAACATTGTATACCGTACCCTGAGTGATGCGGTTCCACAGCGGCAAATCGCCGCCGCCACACACGCCGGGCGGTCGCAGTCCTATCTGGCGACACAGTTTATCCAGATGGTGCGCGAAGAATACCCCCACGCACCGCTGGACGAGGTATGATTCCCGGCACCAGAGTCGGGAAAGCCGCCAGTCACCCAGCACACCCGCCCGAAGCACGCCAAACCGCATTAAGGTTTTTGCCAATACGCTGCTCTCGCATCACACTCAAGTCTCTGCTCTGGCTCTTGTACTGGAAACGGTTGAGTATCACGGAAGGGATGCGGTCGTAACATGACTAACCAGACGAGCGGCTCAAACTCTTTGGCGTTGGCCTCCCGATTTTTGAATGCGTGGCAAAACCTATTCAAAACGTTGAACAGCAACGTCGGCCAAGGCATGGATCACCTGAACCTCTCCCAGGTGCGCATCATGCAAATAGTGCACGACACGCCGGGCATCCGCGCGGATACGATCCTCGACCAGCTCGATCTCGATCCGAATCAAGGCGCGGAATTCATGCTGGACCTGGAACGATATGGCCTGCTGAGCCTGAACCGCTCAACGCCGAACGTCGCCCCGACAGTCACGCTCGGCGCGCAAGGACAGCGGCTCGCCTTCCAGATCAAGGCCACCCAGTTGGTGACCATCACCGAGCTGTTCAGCAAGCTGCCAGAAAATGACCAGCTCACCGCGGTCACCATGCTGGAACAGGTTGCGGCGCAGCAGGCAGACTGAACGACCCCGAACATATCCTGGGGAATGCAGGTTTCACACGCACAGACGATCAGCGAAAACCAAAAGCCGCGCTTTTCAGCTGCGGCTTTTTGATATCCGGTTACAGTGGTGAGCGTCCCCCCATTACGGGTTGGCGACAGGCGGCGCGGTCGGCTGCCAACTGCGCAGATAGGCCGTAATCGCCGTGATGTCGGCTTCGGTCAGGCGGCCACCCCACGCAGGCATGCGGGTTCCACTCACGCCCATCGAAATGATCTGTTGGATAGCCGCGTCGGGCGTCGTATCGAGGAACGTCTGGTTGTTGAGCGCGGGCGCGAGCGCTGTACCCTGGCCCAACGTCCCGTGACACTGCGTGCACAATATCGAATAGAGCTGTCCCCCTGCTGCGATTGTCTCCGGCGATGCAGGCGCGGCGGGCGCGGCCTCGACGGCAGGCAGCATGATCTGGGCCTGATTGAGCGTCTCCCAATCGCGCAGGAACAGCACCAGCGTGTCGATCTCGTCCACGGTGAGCGCC
Source organism: Aggregatilinea sp. (assembly GCF_036822615.1). Taxonomy (NCBI): domain Bacteria; kingdom Bacillati; phylum Chloroflexota; class Anaerolineae; order Aggregatilineales; family Aggregatilineaceae; genus Aggregatilinea; species Aggregatilinea sp. Next base: position 24,274 of record NZ_DAISHJ010000031.1, read on the forward strand.
TGCGACCAGCCCGCCATCAGCGTGCCCGACACGCCCTGCGAAATCGTGCGCTGGATCTGCTCGTCCGTGTTCAGCGTGCGGAAATCGGCGGTGTTCAGCGCAGGAGCCAGTGCCGTGCCTTCGCCGTTGACGTTGTGGCACGCCACACAGTTTTCGGCGTAGAGTGTCAGCCCGGCGGACAGCACGTCGCCGTTGGGAAGCGCGGCAACCTGCGCCAAAACGTCGGTGCTCACCTCCGCGACGACCACCTGCGGCGGCACCAGCCCCGCGGCATCCACATAGGCGTACACATCGTTCCAATCCCCGTACTGGATCAGGGTGATCAGATCGCTGACCTCGTAGTGGTAGAGGATGCCGCCCTCCGCCACATCCCAGGCCGCCATATTCGTGTTGTAGCGCCCGCGCGAAATCACGTTGGAGAGGGTATCGACTTCCGACGCGCGCAGTGCGTCCGACGCCAGAGCCGGAATCGATCCGATCCCTTCACCGCTCGCGCCGTGACAGGCTACGCAGTTGGTCGCGTAAATTTCGATCGCCCGATCGATCGCATCGACGCGGAGCTGTGCCGATGCTTCCGACTGGCGCGTATCCTCGTGCCAGAGAGCAAATCCCAACGCCAGGAGAATCACGCCCAGCGCCATCAGACCGAGATAATGTTGTTTTGCGCTCATGCCTCTCTCCCTCCGGCAGCTACGCGTATACGATCTGCGAGGCACTGGGATCGTCGCGGCGGATCTTGTCGCCCGTGTCCACCAGCACCTGTCCGTCCGCGATTTTCACGCGGAACAGATCCAGCGGGCGCGGCGCGGGCGCGCTCAACACCGCGCCATCGACCTCGAACTCGGAGCCGTGGCAGGGGCACACGAAACGGCCTTTTTCGGCATCCCAGGGCACCGCGCAGCCAAGGTGCGTGCACGAGCGGTACAGGGCCAGAAACCCGCTATCTTCCAGGCGCGCCAGGAAAAAGCGGCCCTCGGTGAACGGCGTCACGCTGCCGGGCGGAAAATCGTCCACGGCCCCGGCGGTAATCACCCCGCCGAACTCCCCCGCGACACTGCGCGGCGCGATGAAGCGCAAACTGGCGTAGGTCACTTCCCCGGCGGCGAGCGTTCCCAGCCCTGCCCACCCGACGAGCTTCAAAAACGAGCGGCGATTCATTTCCTTATCCATGCTCATGCTCCCCACGGCCATACGAGCGCCATCCCCTCGCCACGGAACCAGATTCCGATGACGGTCAGCACGACGAACCCCACCAGCAGCACGACAAACACACTCTGCCGGGCTTCGCACGCCGTCGAACGAAACACCGCTCGCACGCCCTCGTAATACAGCCACAGTCCCATCAGCAGCCCCGCCAGTGGAATCCACCCATTGCTCAGAACGGTCGGCAAGCTGGGCATCATGCCCGGCAAATCGAGCGCGTACTCGTCCAACAGTACCAGCAGCGGCGTCGCCACGAGGCCAAACAGCGCCCCCACTACGGCCATCGTCCGGCCCTTGCGGCTGCGGAACCAGATCCCTTCGCTGCTCATATCACGGTCCAGGTACGGCAGCAGCGCCAGCGTCCCCAGCCCCAGCAGCGGGATCACGATCGCGCCGAAAACGGGGTGAAAGTGCAGCAGCAGTTCCTGAAGCCCCATAAAGTACCAGGCTGCTTTGGCCGGGTTCGGGCTGTGGCTGGGATTCGCGGCATCTTCCAGCGGCGCGTTCAAGGCCACCGACCACGCCAGAAGGACGGCGATCATCACCAGCGCGAAGATAAACTCGATGCTGAGCAGGTGCGGGATCGTCGTGACGCGGTTGACCTGCGGAGAGGGCTGCTCGTCAAGATCGCGCGGGATGCTGAATCCGTCTTTCCGCACGCGCCAGATGTGAAACGACGCGATCCCAAACAGTCCCAACGGCACGATGGCGATGTGCAGCGCATAGAAGCGCGTCAGCGTCGCGGCATCGACTTCGGGACCGCCCAGGGCAAACCGGACAAGCTGATCGCCAACCAGCGGGATGTAACTCAGCAGGCTCGTGCCCACAGTCACCGCCCAGTAGGCCAACTGGTCCCAGGGCAGCAGGTAGCCCGTGAAGTTCGCCATGACGATCAGCAGCAGCAGCGCCAAACCAAGCTGCCAGTTGAACTCGCGCGGGCTACCGAACGCTCCGGTAAAAAAGACGCGCAGCAGGTGCAGCACCGCGACGATCAGCAGCGCGTTGCCGCTCCAGTGGTGCAAGTTGCGGATCAACTGTCCGAACATCACGCTGGTTTGCAGCGCCAGGATGTCATTATAGGCGCGGTCGGGCGTGGGTGTGTAGACAAAGAGCAGCAGAACCCCGGTCACTACGAGCACCGACAGCAGCAGCAGGGCCAACCCGCCCAGCCCCCACGTATAGGTGAACTTGAGCGCGCGGGCGTTGACCTTGGCTGGGTGCAGATGCAGTACCAGATTATCCATGACGTAGCGCAGCCTGCCGCGTTCATCCTGCGGTGGGAACTCCCCTCGTTTGACGGAGGAGGCAATTCGCTGAGGCAAACTGGACGGTCGTGTATCGTTCATGAGCTTCACCCCGGTGTCAGAGCTGTGATGTAGACGAGTTCGTTAGCTGGTGCGTCCGCCGCGATAGCCCCGGCCCTGCGTACCCTGACCCTGGCCGCTTTGACCCTGACCACCCTGCTGTCCCTGGTTGCCCTGGGCCTGGGCGCTCTGGCCCTGGCCCTGGCCGCCCTGCCCTTGACCACCCTGCCCCTGGCCGCCTTGACCCTGCCCGGTAGAGGTTCCCGGCCCGGCCCACAGCGGACGGCCATTCGGATCGAGCAGCATCAACCGGCCCCCCTGCGTGAGGTTATCGATTTCACCCGCGCGGAACTGCCCGATGTTGTCGTAGCCGATGACCTGCACCTGATCGCCGACGGCAAAGGCCACGCCCTGCCCGTCCGCAAACCCGGAGCGCCCAAGCTGAAGGGTCAGAACCTGCCCATCCGTCGTTTCAACGGTCAGGCTGTTTTGCGCAAACCCCGTCACAACACCGTCTACCGTGTACCACTGATCGGCGGTTACCTGAACTTCCGTCGTGCTGGCCCCGGCGCTTTGCCCGCCCGCCGCACCGCCCGACCACAACGGCTGGCCGCTCACCGCGTCGCGCACTAGAATTTGAGTTCCGTCCGACTTGGTGACGGCTGCGGCATGGTACATGCCATCCTGAGCGAACCCGGTCACCGAGACCGGCTCGGCGGCATTCAGCGCCACACCTTGCGACTGCCAGTAGGTCGCCGGGCCGAGTTCGACATAGACGCTGTTCTTAGTTCCATCCACGACCATCTCGAACCCGGAGGCATCGAGGCTGGCGACAACGCCGCTAGCCGTCCAGGGCGCGCCCACTTCCGACGCCAATGACTGCGTCTGCGCCTGCACGCCGGTATCGCTGCCGGGCTGAACCTGAGCTGCACCGTCCACGACCTGCGCGGGTTCCGCTGCGGGCGTCGATGCAATAACGGGAGCAAGCTGTGCCGCCACGGGGTCCGGCTTCGAGCTGTCATAAACGGCCACGCCCGCCGCGCCGATAATCGTCAGAACCAGCATTCCACCTGCAATAATTTTGAACATGATTTCTTCCCTCCTGTCAGGTCAATGCCTGCATTTTGCAGGAGGATTGTGTGGAACTGATGAAGGGACTGTGGGGATCATGTGTATTTATGCGGAGATCCAAATACACAATTCCGTCTGTATATAGTGATACAGTGACTCTTCATCCTGGCTGCGAAACGTAGGTATATGGAGGAAAACCCCATGCTTCGCAAACCTGCACCCATCACGATGTTCATCGCACTCACATGTGCACTCGCTCTCGCCCTGGTCGGGCTGTCCGTCGCCAGAGCACAAGGGACAGAACCGACCGTTCAAATGGGCGGCAACGACGAACTCGGCTCGTTCCTCGTCGGTCCTGACGGTATGACGCTGTACCTGTTTACAAATGACACGCCCGGCGTGAGCAACTGTTCCGGCGACTGCCTCGTGAACTGGCCGCCACTGCTGGTCGATGAAGGCGTGCAGCCCACCCTGGCCGAGGGCATCCCCGGCAGGTTGGGCGTCATCCAACGCGCGGACGACAGCACCTATCATGTGGTCTATAACGGCATGCCGCTGTACTACTGGAAGGACGACGCGCAGGCAGGCGACGCCACCGGTCAGGGCGTGGGTGACGTGTGGTACGTCATCAAGCCCGCGGACGTGTCGCTGGGTGGAAACGACGAGCTTGGCTCGTTCCTGGTCGGGCCGAACGGCATGACGCTGTACCTGTTCACCAACGATACGCCCGGCGTGAGTAACTGTTCCGGCGACTGCCTCGTAAACTGGCCGCCGCTGCTGGTCAGTGAAGGGCAGGAACCGTCGGTTCAGCCCGGCCTGACGGGAATCGTGGGCACGATCCAGCGCGACGACGGCACGATCCAGGTGACGTATGACGAGATGCCGCTGTACTACTGGAAGAACGATGCGCAGCCGGGCGACGCTACCGGTCAGGGCGTGGGTGACGTGTGGTACGTGATCCAGCCGCCGACGGTTCAGGTGGGCGGCAACGACGAACTCGGCTCGTTCCTGGTCGGGCCGGACGGCATGACGCTGTACCTGTTCACCAACGACACGCCGGGGACGAGCAACTGCTACGACGACTGCGCCGTCAAGTGGCCGCCGCTGCTCGTGCCGGACGGCCAGCAGCCGAGCGCGGGTGACGGCGTGACGGGCATGTTGGGCGTCACCGAGCGCACGGACGGCACCTATCAGGCGACCTACAACGACACGCCGCTGTACTACTGGTTCAAGGATATCGTTCCAGGGGACGCGACCGGCCAGAACGTCGGTGAAGTGTGGTTCGTGATCGATCCCAACGCGATGATGGCGCCGGAAGCGACCCCGGCCATGGACGACAGCAGTATGTCTTCCGCGCTGGATGGTGAAGAACTGGTCAGCACGCGCTGCACCGTCTGCCACTCGCGCGACCGGATCGACGCCGCGACGAAGGATCGCGCCGGGTGGGAAGCCACGGTGGATCGCATGATCGGGCACGGCGCGCAGCTCAACGACGAGGAGCGGCTGGCGGTGATCGATTACCTGTCCAACCGGTAGCACGAAACACGTTTCTTTAGAGCGTTGAACGAGGCCCTGCGTTTTACAGCAGGGCTTTTCGTTTGCCCGACCATTCACCGCCCCTCACTGAGCGCCCCGCCCCGCCGGGGTGTTCGCATGACCCCAGATTAAAGGTAGATGAACAAAATGATAGAAGGCGGCATCCGCTATTGACTATCAAAAATATATCAACTATGCTGACTATCTGTAGATCTGATAATCAGTAGGGCTGACAAAATATGAACGACATTTGGACCACACAAACCGTAGCAGACGAACTATTCCATATCCTGCCATTCTTTGGCCGGTTGGTAGCACATCACATAGAGAGCTCGGGCGAAGAAAAAGCCACGCTCATGCAAACCAGGGCGCTGTTCTTTTTGCTCGAACGTCCGCTCACGACCAGCGAACTCGCCCGCAAGCGCAAGATCAGCATGCAGTCGGCCAGTGTACTGGTGCAGAACATGGTCGAGCGCGGATGGGTCACCCGCACGCCCGATCCCAACGACCGGCGGCGTTCGACGCTCGATGTCACGCCAGAAGGCATGGCGCGGGCCGAGCAGGCAAAAGCGTATGCGACCCGGTATCTGGCCGAGCTGTTGAGCGATCTCAGCCCCGAGGAAATCAGCGCGGCAGAAGTATTTCTGCCTGCGTTGAAGAAGCTCATCATGAAACACTATGTCACCGATGATGAGCTTGACGAAAGCGCATAGGTCGGATTTTTGTCCCAGTCAAAAAGGATACAGCCAGAGCGAAATGTGCAGAAAAAGCAATCTGTAACGAGGAGTGCCGGGTATTTTTCACGGGTTGTTTCGTTGAAACGAGCAGTACGAGTATGCCGTATCACACGCTAGAGGAATCCACATTGCAATGTTGAAACTAGTCCGCTACCTCAAACCATTCACCCTCCTGATCGTGCTTGCGATGGCCCTGCTGTTCGCGCAGGCCATGGCCGATCTGTCCCTGCCGGACTATATGGCAAGAATCGTCAATAACGGCATTCAGCAGGGCGGTATCGAAGGCGCGGTTCCAGAGGCCATCCGCCAGACGGAAATGGACAAGCTGCTGCTTTTCTTGAGCGCCGACGAGCAGGCTGACGTGCTCGCACATTACCAACTCATCGACCAGCAGTCGCCAGATTATGACCGCTACGTTGAGGATTATCCGGCGCTGGCCGACCAGCCGGTCTACGTGCTGCTCGACACGTCCGACGACGAGATCAGCCGTCTGAACCCGGTCGTCGGCAGGGCGCTGCTGGCCGTCTCTGCGGTTGAGCAGCGCATGGAGCCGGGCGTGGACCTGTCGACGCTGCCGTCCGAAGCACGAACGCAGATTCTGGATACCATTGACCAGAAGTTCGGCGTCATGGGCGATGATGGTATCGTGGAAGCCGCGGTCAGCACCGTCAAAGCCGAGTATGTCGCGCTGGGCGTCGATACCGACAGTCTCCAGAACCGTTACATCATCAACACGGGCTTCTCGATGCTGCTGCTGGCGCTGCTTTCGGCAGCCTGCACCGTGAGCGTCGGCCTGCTGGCGGCGCGCACAGCGGCGGGCACCGCGCGTGATATACGCCGGGATCTGTTCAAGAAGGTCGAGAGCTTCTCCAATTCCGAGTTCGACAAGTTCTCGACCGCGTCACTGATTACGCGCTCGACCAACGACGTCACCCAGATGCAGATGGTCGTGGTCATGCTGATCCGCATCGTGTGCTACGCCCCGATCATGGGCGTTGGCGGCATCCTCAAGGCCATGCATACCGACGCCAACATGTGGTGGATCATCGCCATCGCGGTGGCCGCCCTGCTGACGCTGATCGGCACGCTGTTTTCCGTCTCGCTGCCTAAGTTCCGGATCGTCCAGAAGCTGATCGACCGCCTCAACCTGGTCACGCGCGAAAATCTTTCGGGCATGATGGTCGTGCGCGCCTTCAACGCGCAGCGGTTTGAGGAAGCGCGCTTCGACAAGGCCAACCGCGATCTGACCGGCACGACCCTGTTCATCAGCCGCGCGATGGCGATGATGATGCCCATGATGACCGTGATCATGAACGGCCTGACGCTGCTCATCATCTGGGTGGGCGCGCATCAGGTCGCCAATTCGAGCATGCAGGTCGGTGATATGATCGCGTTCATGCAGTACGCGATGCAGGTCGTGATGTCCTTCCTGATGCTGTCGTTCATGTTCATCATCCTGCCGCGCGCCTCCGTGTCGGGCGACCGCATTCAGGAAGTCCTGGCGACCGAACCGAGCATCCACGATCCCAAGCAGCCCAAGCGGTTCTCTTCCGCGTTCGACGGCACGATCGAGTTCCGCAACGTGTCCTTCCGCTATCCCGGCGCAGAAGAAGACGTGCTGCACGCTCTCAACTTCACCGCCCTGCCCGGTCAAACCACCGCGTTCATCGGCTCGACCGGCTCCGGCAAGTCCACGCTGATCAACCTGATCCCGCGCTTCTACGACATTACCGACGGCGAGATCCTGATGGGTGGCGTCGATATCCGCGACGTCACGCAGCACGATCTGCGAGCAAGGATTGGCTATATGCCGCAGAAAGCAACACTGTTCAGCGGCACGATCGCCAGCAATCTGCGCTATGGGGACGAAACGGCCAGCGAGGAGGATTTGACCCTCGCTACCGAGATCGCCCAGGCGAAAACGTTCATCGAGGAGAAACCCGACGGCCTGGAGACCGAAATTGCGCAGGGCGGCTCGAACGTGTCGGGCGGGCAGCGGCAGCGGCTGTCCATCGCGCGAGCGCTGGTCAAAAAAGCGCCGATCTACATCTTCGATGACACATTCTCCGGCCTGGACTTCAAAACCGACGCCGCGCTGCGCAAGGCGCTCAAAGACAAGACCGGCAACAGCACCGTGCTGATCGTGACGCAGCGTGTTTCCACGGTCATGAACGCGGAGCAAATCATCGTGCTGGATGAAGGACGCATCGTCGGCAAAGGAACACACCGCGAACTCCTGGATACCTGCGAAATCTACCGGGAAATCGCAATGTCGCAGCTCGGCATGGAGGAATTGGCATCATGATGCAAGGCAGAGGACCCCAACAGCGCCAGGGGCCAGGACCGGGTCACGGCGGCATCCAGATGGCGGGCGAAAAAGCACGCGACTTTCGCGGGACGATGCGCAAGCTGCTCAAGTACCTCAGCGCGTTTAAATTCTCGATCGGGATCGTGCTGGTGTTCGCCATCGCGTCGACCGTCTTCGCGGTGATCGGCCCGAAGATCCTGGGTAAAGCGACCACCAAACTGTACGAAGGCGTCATCGGCCAGCTCTCAGGCACGGGAACCGGCATCGACTTCGGCTACATTGGCCGGATCATCCTCATCATGACGGGCCTGTACCTGCTCTCGGCGCTGTTCAGCTACATCCAGGGCTGGATCATGGCTGGCGTGACGATGGAAGTCACGTATCGCTTCCGCAAGGACATCTCGGAAAAAATCAACCGGATGCCGCTGCGGTACTTCGACGGCACGAACCAGGGCGAAGTGCTCTCGCGCATCACCAACGACGTCGATACGATCAGCCAGACGCTGAATCAAAGTCTGGCGCAGATCGTGACATCGCTCACCATGCTGGTGGGCGTGCTGATCATGATGCTCACCATTAGCTGGCTGATGACGGTGGCCGCCTTGCTGTTCGTCCCGCTCTCGTTCGGGATCATCGGCGTCGTGATCAGCAAGTCGCAGGTCTACTTCAAAGAGCAGCAAGACTATCTCGGCCACGTCAACGGCCACGTCGAGGAGATGTTCGGCAGCCACAACGTCGTGCAGGCGTTCAACGGCGAAGAAAAGAGCATCGAGCAGTTCGAGGACTACAACAACACGCTGTTCGGGTCGGCGTGGAAGTCTCAGTTCCTGTCGGGCATGATGATGCCGATCATGATGTTCGTGGGCAATCTCAGCTACGTCGTGGTGTGTATCCTGGGCGGCTGGCTAACGGTGCGCAACACGATCACGATCGGTGACGTGCAGGCCTTCGTGCAGTACGTGCGCATGTTCACGCAGCCGCTCGGCCAGATCGCGACTATCTCCAACGTGCTCCAGCAAACCGCTGCCGCCGCCGAACGCGTCTTCGAGTTCCTGGCCGAAGACGAGGAAGTCAACGAAGCGGAGGCCCCGATCCAGCTTCCGGCGGTCACGGGCCGCGTGGATTTCCAGCACGTGAAGTTCGGTTACCGCCCGGACCGGATCATCATCAACGACTTCTCCGCGACGGTCAACCCCGGCCAGAAGATCGCCATCGTCGGGCCGACCGGCGCGGGCAAGACGACGCTGGTCAAGCTGCTGATGCGCTTCTACGACGTCAACAGCGGCGCGATCCTGATCGACGGGCACAACATCCAGGAATTCACGCGGAAAGACCTGCGCGGCATGTTCGGCATGGTGCTGCAAGACGCGTGGCTCTATAACAACACGATCATGGAAAACATCCGCTACGGACGACTAAACGCGACCGACGAGGAAGTGATCGCCGCCGCCAAGGCCGCTCACGTCGATCACTTCGTGCGCACCCTGGCGGACGGGTATAACACCGTGCTCAACGAAGAAACGACCAACATCTCGCAGGGCCAGAAGCAGCTTCTGACCATCGCCCGCGCGATCCTGGCCGATCCGCAGATGCTTATCCTGGACGAGGCGACCAGCTCGGTCGACACCCGCACCGAGATCCTGATCCAGAAAGCGATGGACGCTCTGATGCAAAACCGTACCAGCTTCGTGATCGCGCACCGTCTTTCGACGATCCGCAATGCCGATCTGATCCTGGTAATGAACGATGGCGACATCGTGGAACAGGGCACCCACCTGGAACTGCTGGCGCGCGGCGGCTTCTATGCCGATATCTACAACAGCCAGTTCGAACAGGCCGAAGCAGGCTACGCGGCCTGACAAACGACGCCCCACCTCTATAAACGCGCTGCCGGGTTCCACGAGCAATCGCAGAACCCGGCAGATGCCTCGATTTCAGCGCGACTCACCCGCAATTCGAAGCGCATTCATGCCAAGCTGGCGAATCGTGTCGCACAGCTCATCCGGCTGCACGATGACGACCGGGCAATCAAGCTGCAGCAGCACGTGTGCCAACCAGCCCAACTGAGTCGCGGCGCGGCGAAGAATCACGCCTCGATCTGAAGGTTCCAGCGACCCCAGAACCGGCGGGATCATGCTTTGCGCATATTCCATCGTCGTTTCCAGCATCACCTCGACCTGACGAGTTCCAGGCATCAACGCGATAGAGTTCAGCACGTAGGACAGCGCATCAAAATCAGCGGGGCGCTCGAAGGTCTCCTCACGTGCTTCCAGCGCAACGATACGATCGAGCCGGAAGGTCCGCAGATCCTCCCGCAGATGGCAGTAACCCGCCGCGTACCAGTATCCATCGTTGAAGACGATGCCATAGGGATCAAAGTTCCGCTCCCGCGCCTCGCCTGACCAGGGCTGGTAAGACATGGTCACCTGCCGCTGCTGCTGAGCCGCCGAACTCAAAACAGCGAGCGTGTCATTTTGAGGCAGGTCGGGCACGGAAGTGGCATAAAACGAAATGGCCTGCTGCAATCCCCGCGCCGTATTCAGCAGGTGTTCGGGCATGACGCGCTCCGTCTTCGCCAGCGCCCCTTCCACCGCCACCATATCAACCGGAAAGCGAAAGCTGCGAATGGCGAGCAGCCCCAGAGTCAGCGCGATGGCTTCGGCCTCGGTAAACATGAGCGGCGGCAGCTTATAGCCGCGCCGCAGGCGGTAGGCTCCATAGGGGCCGCGCTCGGCTTCAACCGGGATGCCCATATCCTGAAGCGTAACGATGTAGCGCCGGACCGACCGGCGATCCACTTCGAGCCGTCGGGCCAGCTCCGCACCGCTCATCTCGTGGTGAGACTGCAGAAGCTCCAGCACGGTCAACAGCCGAGTCGTAGGTGAATACATTCAAACCTCGCAGAAATAGGGCCGATTCCGTCCTAATCACCCTGTACATTATAAGTAAGAGGGTGCGACAACTCCAATGCAACTCGCAAAAAATCGCCCACCCTCAAGCGCGGCAATGAACAGGAGACGAGGTAGTCCACAATGGATCTGAAACCTTTCCGCATCACCGTTCCGCAAGCCGAACTCGACGATCTGCGCAACCGCCTCGCCAACACCCGCTGGCCCGACGAACTGCCGGGCGCGAGATGGGACTATGGCGTGCCGCTGGCCTATGTAAAAGACCTCGCAGCGTACTGGCAGAATGGATATGACTGGCGCGCGTGGGAAACGAAGCTCAACAGCTATCCCCAATACACGACCACCCTCGACGGGCAGACGATTCACTTCCTGCACGTGCAGTCATCCGAGCCGGATGCACTGCCGCTCATCGTTACGCATGGCTGGCCCGGCTCGGTTGTGGAGTATCTGGACGTCATCGAGCCGCTGACCAATCCCAGAGCACACGGCGGCGATCCGGCGGATGCGTTTCACCTGATCATCCCATCCATTCCGGGTTACGGCTTTTCGGGTCCTACGCGCGAAGCAGGCTGGAACCAGTACCGCATCGCACGCGCATGGGCGGCACTGATGGCCGGACTGGGCTACACGCGTTACGGCGCGGTGGGGAACGACGCAGGATCGATGATCTCGCCCGAGTTGGGGCGCATCGATCCGGAGCATGTTGTGGGTGTGCACGTCACGCAGATCTTCTCCTTCCCGTCCGGCGATCCGGCGGAGATGGCAAACCTGACGCCTGAGGAACAGAGCCACCTCGAAACGCTCCAGTGGTTCTACCAGAACAAGATGTCGTTCAACATTCTCATGTCGCAGCAGCCGCAAACGCTGGCCTATGCGCTGCTCGATTCACCCGCCGGGCTGCTGGCCTGGAACGCGCAGCTTCTCGGTGAGGATCTGGACGCCGATTTTGCGCTGACGAACGTCATGCTCTACTGGCTGAGCCGCACGGCGGGATCTGCCGCACGCCTCTACTACGAAAACGCCCGTGCCACCGCGCCGACTGAACCGACGACGATCCCGATCGGGGTGGCGGCGTTTGGTGGAGACTTCAGCGGCATCCGTCGGTTCGCGGAGCGCGATCACAAAAACATCGTGCACTGGTCACAGTTCGACCACGGCGGTCACTTCGCCGCGCACAAGGTCCCTGGCCTGCTGTCCGGCGACATCCGCGCGTTCTTCCGCGGCCTCCGCTAATACCGCCCCGGTCCACCCAGGTTGAACAGTGCCCTGCTCGCTGCCCAGGCGCAGTGAAGTGGGGCACTGCCGCTTCCTATCCCTTCTAAAAATCCCGCGGCTCGATACAATAGCGGACATGCACGCCTGCCTCTACGGAAAGGGAGCACACGCGCATCACGCACCGATATGCCTGGAATTCCAACCAGTGGGAGCAATTCTTTGACCGTCTACGATTTCGACAAAACTGTTCATCTACGCCGTCCCGACGTCGCCAAGTGGAGCGAGTACCCCGAAGACGTGCTGCCGATGTGGGTAGCTGATATGGACTTCCCCGCCGCCGATCCGATCAGGCAAGCGCTGCACGAGCGCATCGACCAGGGCATCCTGGGCTATCCGCCGCTGACCCCGCCCGACCTGGCGGACGTCATCTGCGAGCGCATGAAGCGCCTGTATGGGTGGGACGTCCAGCCCGACGATGTACTTTTTCTGCCGGGGCTGGTCTTTGGGCTGAACGTGGTCACGCGGCTGATCGGCCGCCCGGGGGACGGCGTGCTGGTCCAGCCCCCGATTTACCCGCCCTTCCTGGCGGCCCCGCCCAGCAGTGGTAAATTCCTGCAACCCGTCGATCTCGTCTGCACGAACAGCAACGGCACGCTGCATTATGACATTGACTACGACGCGCTCGAAGCCGCGATCACGCCCCAGACGTCGCTGATGCTGTTCTGCAATCCGCACAACCCAGCGGGGCGCGTCTTCACCGCCGACGAAGTGCGCAACGTGGCGGAAATCTGCCTCAAGCACCACGTCACCCTGTGCGCCGACGAAATTCACAGCGACCTGATCTACGACGGACGCCAACACATCCCCGCCGCGTCGATCTCGCCGGAAATCAGCCAGAACACGATCACGCTGCTGGCGCCGAGCAAAACGTACAACATCGCAGGGCTGTTCTGCTCGGTCGCCATCGTACAGAACGCGGACCTGCGCGCGCGCATCGCGGCAGCGATCCGCGATACGCATGCCTCGACCAGCGTGCTCAGCCTGACGGCAGCCGTGGCCGCGTACCGCTATGGGGGCGAATGGCTGGCGCAGGTGCGCGCCTATCTCCAGCAGAACCGCGACACGCTGGTCGCTTTCGTGCGCGAGCAGATGCCGCAGATCAAAATGACGGCTCCTGAGGGCACCTACCTCGCGTGGATGGACTGCGGCGCGCTGGACCTGCAGCAGCCCGCCTACCGTTTCTTTTTGGACCACGCGCGCGTGGCACTGGGCAACGGGCAGCACTTTGGGGGGCGGCGCGGCAATGACTTCGTGCGGCTGAATTTCGCGTGCTCCAAGCCGACCCTGGGCGAGGGGCTGCGCAGACTGGCGGCGTCAGTCGCAGATCGCGCATAATTCATCGCACTACAGCCGGTCCCGAAGGCGCGGAATACGCCGTCTTTTGGGACCGGCTGGAAACAACATACTTAGATATTTAGGGGGCAAGGCGATGCGACTCTTCCGGCGGGAGCATTGGGCCAACATCATCACCGGGGCGCGGCTGCTATTTTTGCCCGCGCTGATCATCGCCGGGGTGGATAAACAGCACACGCTGTTCGTGGGGCTGTTCGCGGCACAGTCGCTGCTCGACGCTGTAGACGGCTTCGTCGCGCGGCGGCTGCACGTCGAGTCAGATTTCGGCAGGTGGCTGGACACGGTGATCGATCTGGCGATCTGGCTGCCGAGCATTGTCCTGTTCGTCTATCTCACCTGGGATACCCTCAGCGAAATCTTTCCATCCTATCCGCATCTGTTCGTGATTCCGGTGCTGACCAGCCTGTTGATGTTTGCGACCGCGTGGCACTATCTGCACGGCGTCGCGGCGATACACCTCTACACGGGTAAGCTGACGGGGGGTCTGGTGCTGCTGTTGGTGCTCACCCTGCTGCTCGACCGTTTTTACCCCCTGCTCGGCTACGCGACCGCCATCTGCGCCGTCGTGTACCACCTGGAAGCGACAGCAATCTACGTCAGCCAGAAGGAGCACACCGACGAAAATGTGACGTCCTGGCTGCAAGTTCGCCGGAGGCGCACGCAGTCGACGAACTGAGCGGGAGCAACGCCCCCGCTCAACCCGTCGCCGGATGAGGGATGCCGCGCCAATCGCATCGGACAGGCACGGCCCTCTCCTTACGCCGTCTGCATCACGGACTCAGCGGCCCGGATCATGGCTTCAAGGCTGCGATCAACATCGTCGCCGGTGGTGGCCCACGACGACACGCTGATGCGCATGGCGGTCTGCTCCTGCCACACCGTGCCGCCACACCAACAGGTGCCGTCGTCTTGGATGGCGGCGATCACGCGCCGGGTCGTTTCAGCATCGCCAAACGACACCAACACCTGATTCAGCGCCACATCGTTGAGCACCGTGTACCCCGCGCCGCGCAGCCCGTCAGCGAACCGGGAGGCATAGACGCAGGTGCGCTCGATCATGTCCGCCAACCCGGCCCGCCCCAGCGAATGCAGCGCGGCCCACACTTCGACGCCGCGCGCACGGCGCGAAAAGTCGGGCGTGTAGTGCGTTGGCTCGCGCACATCGCCGTGCACCAGATAAGCCGCGTTCACCGCCATTGCCGCCCACAAGTGCTGCGGCTCGCGCACGAAGACGATCCCGCTGTCGTAGGGTACGTTGAGCCATTTGTGCGCATCCGTGGCCCACGAATCGGCGTCCGCGATCCCGCGCACCAGATGGGCACGCTCGGGCGCAGCCGCTGCCCACAGGCCGAACGCGCCATCGACGTGCACCCACGCTCCGGCGGCTTTCGCCTGCCGGATGATCGCTCCGGCAGGATCGAACGCGCCCGTGTTCACACTGCCCGCCTGGATGCAGACAATCGTGTTGGCATCCAGCGGCGGCAGCGCGTCGGCGCGCATCCGGCCCTGGTCATCGACCGGGACACGGATCACGCGTTCGCGTCCCAGGCCGAGCATACCCAGCGCCTTAATGACGCTCACGTGTACTTCGTCGCCCACGACAACCGTGATGGGCGGTGCACCGAACAACCCCTGGGCCTCCACATCCCACCCCTGGCGCGCCAACAGCGCGTGGCGTGCCGCGGCCAGCCCGGAGAAATTCGCCTGGGTCGCGCAGGTCACATACCCGATGCCGCACGTCGCAGGCAGCCGCAGCGCGTCGAGCAGCCAGCGCGCTGCGACTTCCTCCAGCTTGGCGGCGATGGGCGACAGAGCGACGATCGCCCCATTTTGATCCCAGGTGGATGCCAGCCAGTTCGCAGCCAACGCCGCCGGGAGCGATCCGCCCACGACAAACCCGAAGTAGCGCGATCCCGCTGTGGCGACCGTCGCCGGAGAGCCGATCTCATCGAGCTGCGCAATTACCTCGGCGGGATCGGTGGGCCGGTCGGGCAGCGGCACATCCAGGCGCGAAAGCCGAGCGATGGCATCCGCACCCGGGCGCACCGGGCGCGCGGACAACCCTTCCAGGTAGCTTACCGCCCGCTCAGCCGTCGATTTCAACAGCGATTCCATCATGCGTCTCCTATCCAGCAGATCGCTCAACACGGTTCGTATGGCTTGATATTCTGATTGAGGCGAAACAGGTTATCGGGATCGTAGATGGCCTTGATCATCGACAATCGTTCGTAGTTGTAACGGTACGCGGCCCGCACCCGATCGTCGCCTTCCTGCATCATCATGTTGACGTAGGCGCCACCCGCCGAATGCGGATGCAGCGCTTCCCAATAAGCCTGCGCCCATTCAATCAGCCGGGCATTGTTCGCCGGATCGGGATCGACGCCGACGATCACCTGGACGAAGTTCGCGTCGCGGTAGCTCCACGCCGTATCATGCGGATCGATGCGCTGCGCCCGCCCATTAATCGGGTAAAGGTGCATGGCCGAGTGTCCGGTCGGCAGCTCGCTCGCGTACTTCAGGTGCAGCGCGATCGCCTCGTCGTCGAGGTCTTTCACAAAATCACTGCGCCAGTACCACTGCAGGCCGGGCGGATACAGCGGATCGAACAGGGTTTGCAGCGCCGTCCAGGGGATCTGCCCCACGAAGTCCATCAGCGGCGGCGCCCATTCACGGATCGGCGCGAAGACTTCCTCGGCGCAGGCAGGATCGCCGGTATAGCACCACGTGATCAGGCACACCTTCTTAAAGTGATGCTCCTCGGGGAACATCGGCAGCGGCGGGACATGGTGGAAGCCAAACCACCCGTTGATGTCTTCCGGCGCGTTGAGGATGAAATTGCGCCAGCGCTTCATCACCGTAGGCGCATCCTCCAGCGACCAGAACATCGGCCCGCCATAGACCGTCTCCACCGGACTCAGCTTAAACAGGAACGAGGTAACCACACCGAAATTACCGCCGCCACCACGCACCGCCCAGAACAGATCGACGTTCTCGTGGGCGCTGGCCGTCACCAGACGACCGTCGGCCAGCACGACATCAACGGCCAGCAGATTGTCGATGGTCAGCCCATTCCGGCGTGTGAGGTAGCCCACGCCGCCGCCCAACGTCAGCCCACCGACCCCGGTCGTGGAGATAAACCCGCTCGGCACAGCCAGGCCAAATGGCACCGTCGCGGCATCGACTTCGTTCCAGATGCAGCCGCCCTCGACCCGCACCATCTGGGCCGCTGGATCGACGTAAACGCCCTTCATGAGCGACAGGTCGATCACGAGGCCATCGTCCACCATACACAGTCCCGCGCCGCTGTGTCCGCCGCCGCGAATGGCAAGCGGCATGCCGGACTCGCGGGCGAAGTTCACGGCAGCGACGACGTCCGACACGTCCGCGCACCGGGCGATCAAAGCGGGGTGGCGCACAATCATGCCGTTATAGATCTGGCACGCCTCGGCATAGCCGTCATCCGTGGGATGGATGAGGCGGCCATTCAGGGTCGATTGCAGCGTCTGCGCCCGCATTTTTTCGGTTAGAATGCGATAGGACATCTGTATTGCTCCTTCATTCTGCACTGTATTTGATTCCTACGAAGGTGTTGCATACGACTAAGAATAGGTAAAATCGGGCAGGCAGTCGCCACTCGAAAGAATGGATTGAGGTGTGAAGGCGGATGGCCGATCCGACCAGGGACCGGCTAACAGCGCAGAACGCTTAAGTGTTGGAGCGGGCAAACACACAACCAATGAGCATCCACATGGCAGGACCCGACCGGCTGACCGAACGCGAAGAGGAAATTCTGGAACGGCTGGCGAGAGGCCTCT
This sequence comes from Aggregatilinea sp., assembly GCF_036822615.1. Classification (NCBI taxonomy): domain Bacteria; kingdom Bacillati; phylum Chloroflexota; class Anaerolineae; order Aggregatilineales; family Aggregatilineaceae; genus Aggregatilinea; species Aggregatilinea sp. Next base: position 41,785 of record NZ_DAISHJ010000031.1, read on the forward strand.
CCGACCAGCAGATCGCGGACGATCTCTACCTCAGCCTCAACACCGTCAAATGGTATAACCGCCAGATCTACAGCAAGCTCGGCGTGACCAGCCGCACGCAAGCCATCGCCCAGGCAAGACGCCCCGCCCCGGCGGAGGCCCCCGCCCTGGCGAGCATCCAGCTCCGGCACGGCTTCCCCTCCCCCATGACGCAGTTCATCGGGCGGCGGCGCGAAATAACCGAAGTGGCGCACCTGCTGCACACCGATCGTCTCGTCACACTGACCGGGACAGGCGGGACCGGAAAAACGCGGCTGGCGCTGCAAGTCGCGGCGGACAGCGCAGGGCGATTCAGCGACGGCGCGTATTTCGTGGACCTCGCCCCGCTGTCCAAGCCCGCGCAGGTTACAGACGCCATTGCAGGCGCGCTGGGGGTGGTCGAGAACCCGGCCTCAACGCTGCTCGAAACGCTCAAGCGCGCGCTCAGCGAGCAGCAGCTTTTGCTGGTGATCGACAACTTTGAGCACCTGCTCGACGCCGCCTCGCTGCTGGCGGATCTGCTGAACGCCGCGCCCGGCATCACGATGCTCGTCACCAGCCGCAGCCCGCTGCACCTTTCCGGAGAGCACGAATACCCGGTTCCACCGCTGCGGCTTCCGGCGGGCGCGCTTTCCGCCAGGAACCTGATCGAGTCTGAAGCCGGAGCGTTGTTTTTGCAGCGCGCGCGGATGTCGCTGCCGCACTTCGAGATCACCGACACGAACGCAGACGCCATCGCGCAGATCTGCGCCCGGCTGGACGGCCTGCCGCTGGCGATCGAACTGGCGGCGGCGCGGTGCAAACTACTCCCGCCCCAGGCCCTGCTGGACCGGCTGGAACGGGTCACGGCTGCATCGTCTCTGCATCTCCTGGCGAGCGGCGCGCGGGACGTCCCGCCCCGGCAGCGAACGATGCGCGACTCGGTCGAATGGAGTTACAACCTGCTCGACCCTGACGAGCAGATCCTTTTCGCGCGCCTCGCGGTGTTCCGGGGCGGCTGGTCCCTGGACGCGGTGGAAGCCGTCTGCACGGAAAATCTGTCCCTCGATTTGCTGGACGGCCTCGCCCTGCTGGTCGATAAAAGCCTCGTGCAGCAGCGAGAAAGCGCGAACGGCTCGCCGCGTTTTGTGCTGCTGGAAACGATCAACGAGTACGCGCAGGAACAACTGGAGGCCAGCGGCAGCGCGGAAACGCTGCGCAACCAGCATGCCGCGTATTACGTGGCGCTGGCCGAACGCGCGGAGCCGGAGCTGCGGCTGGCGCGCTACGATTACTGGGCGGAGATCTTCGAGATCGAGCGCGACAACATCCGCGCCGCGCTGGAATGGTCCCTCAGCGGCGGCAGCGTGGTTGACGGGGTGCGGCTGGCAAGCGCGCTGGTCCTCTTCTGGTATGGCAAGGGCTACCACGTCGAAGGCATCCGCTGGATGCAGCGGTTTCTCGACCGGCTGGACGAGGTGCCGCGGCACTATCACCCCAAATTCCTCGCCAGCGCAGGGCATATGGCGTGGTTTCAGGATCTTGACATGGCGAAGGGGCTGCTCGAACGAGCGCTCGCCATTTCCCGCGAGATGGAAGATACGGAGCGGATCGCCTGGTCGCTGGCCTTCCTGGGCTATTCGATGATGGAGGAGCCGGAAGCTGCTCTACCGATGGTCGAGGAAAGCCTCACCCTGTTCCGCGCGCTCGACTTTCAGCCGGGCATCGCGCAGAACCTCAACATCCTGGGGGAGATCTACCGCACCAGCGGGGACGACGCCCGCGCGCGCCGCGCCTACGAGGAAAGCCTTGCTATCTCACGGCAAACGGGAGAAACGCGGCGCATCTGCTACATTTGCAGCAACCTGGCCTACATCGCGCAGCACGAAGGGGATCACAAACGCGCCATCCGCTTTTCCCTGGACCACCTGCAGTTAGCATTGGAGCGCAAAAACCGCCTGGATATCACGACGGCGCTGCGCGTTCTGGCGGGGTCGATTGGCGCGGAAGGCGATCCGCAGCGGGCCGCGCGGCTGCTCGGCACGACGGAAATTGTGCTCGAACGGCTGGGCAGCTTCCACCAGCCGGGCGACCAACACGAACATGGCCGCATCGTCGCCAGCGTGCGCAACCAGCTCGACGACGACGCTTTCAACGCCGCCTGGGAGCAGGGCCGCAACACGTCGCTGGAAGCCGCCATAGCGGAGGTCTTGTCCGAGTATCCCGATTGACGGTCATCCCCCAACGCAAGGATGCAAAAAAGCAGCGCCGGGTGGTGATCCCGGCGCTGCTCGCGTATAGGTCGCAGAAACAGCGAGGCTACAGGTCGAACTGCGCCCACTGCTCCAGCATCTTCCACCGCGCAGCGATGTCGTCGCGCAGCGCGCCGGTCAGGGCGTCAGCGCGGGCCAGATCAAGCTGGCGCAGCACCCGGAAGCGGTTCTGCCGGTTCATGAAGTCCTCGACGTTCACGCTCGGCGGCTTCGAGTCGAGGGTCAGCGGCGGATCACCGGCCAGCGCGCTGGCGGGGTTGAAGCGGTACAGCGGCCAGAAGCCGGACTCGACCGCCTGCTTTTGCAGGTCGAAGCCGGTCCGAACGTCGATGCCGTGCATGATGCACTGGGCATAGGCGATGATCAGCGACGGGCCGTCGTAGGCTTCGGCCTCGGCAAAGGCACGGACGAGCTGCGTCATGTTTGCGCCCATCGCCACCTGCGCGACGTAAATCGTGCCGTAGGTCATGGCGATCATGCCGAGATCCTTCTTGGGCAGCGACTTACCGCCCGCTGCAAAACGCGCCACCGCGCCGCGCGGCGTCGCCTTGGACATCTGCCCACCCGTGTTGGAATAGACGCCCGTATCCAGCAGCAGCACGTTCACGTTTTTGCCGGACGCGAGCACATGGTCGAGGCCACCGTAGCCGATGTCGTAGCCCCAGCCGTCACCACCGATGATCCACACCGACTTGTTGACCAGATAGTCCGCGACCGATAGGAACTGCCGCGCCCGGTCGCGCTCATCCCCGGCAAGCAGAGCTTGTAGCTCCGCCACGCGGGCGCGCTGCGTTTCGATGAGATCCTGGCTGCTCATGTCTGCATCGCGGATCGCTTCCAGCAGATCGCGCGGCAGCGATCCGTCCGCGATGGCCGCATCGAGCAGTTCGTGCGCGACCTGGACCAGCTCGCCGAGCTGGTGATCCGCCAGGCGCAGATCCGGGCGACGGACATGGACGCCTACCTGGTGCGCGC
>NZ_DAISHJ010000031.1:45039-45937 GCF_036822615.1 Aggregatilinea sp.
ACCAGCTTATCCGCTGTCAGCCGCATCCCCATGCCGAACTCCGCCGCGTCCTCGAACAGCGAGTTGGACCACGTGGGACCACGCCCATCCGCGCGCATGGCATAGGGCGTGGTGGGCAAATTGCCGCCCGTAATCGAGGTGCAGCCGGTCGCGTTGGCGATGATGGCGCGGTCGCCAAACAACTGCGTCATCAGCTTGATGTACGGCGTCTCGCCGCAGCCGGGGCACGCGCCGGAAAACTCGAACAGCGGGCGGATGAACTGCGAGCCTTTCACCGTGAGCGGGTTAAAGCTCGCCGGATCGAGTTCGGGCAGCGCGAAGAAGTAATCCCAGTTGGCGACTTCAGCGGCACGCAGCGTGTCCGTCAGCGGCGCCATGTTAAGCGCCTTCCGCTCGGTCTTCTTGCCATCCACTTTGACGAAGGCAGGGCAAATCTCGGCGCACACCCCGCAGCCGGTGCAGTCTTCCACCGCGACCTGCACGGTGTATTTCATGCCGGGCCAGTCGCGGCCTTTGGCGTCCATCGACTTGAACGCAGCGGGCGCGCTCCCGTTGGCATAGGCGGCGTCGTAGACCTTCATGCGCACGGCGGCATGCGGGCAGACAAACGCGCACTGGTTGCACTGGATGCACGCTTCTGGCTCCCAAACGGGAACTTCGGTAGCGGTGGCGCGTTTTTCGTACTGTGATGTGGCCGTGGGGAACGCGCCATCGACCGGCATCAGCGAGACGGGCAGTTGATCGCCGCGCCGCGCGATGATTTCCCCGGTGACCGTGCGCGCGAACTCCGGCGCAGCAGCGGGGACGGGCGGGCGCAGGCCAATCGCGCTGGTCACGCCATGCGGCGGCGTCACTTTTTCGATGCGACTGACGCCGATCTCCGCCGCGCGGACGTTCA
>NZ_DAISHJ010000032.1:0-43787 GCF_036822615.1 Aggregatilinea sp.
ACCGGCCCGCGCATACGCCACTGCGCCGCGCGCCGCGCCGCCGCGATCAGCCACAGCGCGATCAGCGGCAGGCCGGAAAACAGCGCCCATTCCCAACTGTGCAGCCATAACCACGGCCAGTAGGGGCGCTCCAAATCGAGGTGATTGTCCATCGCCGCGCGCACGATGGTGAGCGGATTCGCGCCGCTGGCCGCGCCGTACAGCAGCCACGGCAGCACGAGTCCCAGCCCGACCCACAGCCCGGCGATCACCGGGCGCGTCCAGGGCGGGGCGTTCGGTTCGCGGTGCTCGTTGAGCAGATAATGCAGCAGCGTGTAGAAGCCCATCAGCCCTAACAGCGGCACGGTCGAGAGGTTGGCGAAGGTCAGCAGCCCGGCCAGCGCGCCCGATGTCACCAGCGCCACGGCAGGCACAGGCGGCGTGATGCTGCGATCCAGCCCGATCAGCAGCAGCCAGAACGCGCCCAGGCTCAGCAGGGGATAAACCGTGTTCCACGTTGGCGCGAACATCAGCAGCGCCGGGACCAGCGGCCACCACAGCGCCGCCCACCGCGCCGGGATCGCGTCCGTCAGCCGCCACGCGACGCCGTACAGCGGCAGCACGGCCAGCGCCGCCCACAGCGGCATCAGCATGCCGAACCACGCCGAGGCCCACTCGCCGGGGCTGTAGGCCAGCAGCGCGTAATTGTGGCACTGGTAGGGCATCAGGTCGTCGCGCAGCGGATCGGCCAGGGCGGGCACGTCGTCCAGCGCCGCGTCGAGGCCCGCGTACACCAGGGGCAGTCCCGGCGGGCTGAGCGCGACGTGATGGTTGCCCACTTCATCGAGCTGCTTCATCACGTCCGGCCAGTCGCGCAGCGCGTCCGTGTCCCACTCGACCACCGCGCCCGCCTGATGCTGCCCGGTGGTGAAGGGCGCTGCCGTCCGCGCGAACAGCTCGTACAGCACGTCGTCGTGCCGGACGTGGATCACCAGCAGCGGCAGCGCCGCCGCGCCGAGGATCGCCCAGCCCAGCACGGGCCATGCGCGCCGCGTGCGCCGCAGCAGCAGTCCCGCCCCCGCGACGTAGATCGCCGCCCCTGCGACCAGCGGCAGACTGTGCGCCACGTCTTCCGGCTCGTAGGGCCACTGCCAGCCGTAGCCGCCGCGCAGAAATGGAATCAGGTCGAGCGCCAGGATCAGCCCCAGCAGGAGCGCCCCTGTGGTGATGATCAGCGCGAGACGGGAGATCGGTCGGTGCATGGTGTGAATGCGCGTCCTCTTCTGCGTGCGAGAATCGCCCCAGTATACCGTGAATGGGCGGGCAGGGTTGCGGATTAGGGATTGGGGATAAGGAAAAAAGGATGGAAGCAGATAGGGGAAATCCCGCCGATCCTATGCACTCAGCCAGTGCTGATTTATCGCACCAACTATCTCTTCTACCGATGTGTCTGAAAAGAGTTCGATCGGGTACTGCCATGTGGGGCCTGAATAGAGAAACAGTTTGCATTCTTGTGGGACTAAGCTGCGATACCAGATGGCAAACTCCGCTACCACTGTCACGCCGCCCGTATCCAGGGAGATAGTTTGGCTATCGCCTAGAAGATTGCCGTTTATGAGCGAATTTTCTACCGATATTCTCCATTCTAAGAGAGAAGATCCAATGTTCGTTGTCCTTATTTCGATCTCTCCCCAGTTTTGAAGCAGGCTACGAGCGATCATATCCGGACTGATTTTTAAGTCTCTAGATTTACCCATCGAACCGATTAGGTAACCGTAACTCATTTGCTCCTGCCTATGTAGCCTGGGGATACCTGTCACTACCGCTTGGGCGAGGCTTGTCCCATTTTAGCCCATCTTATCGAAGGAGGGTTCTAACTGAAGCACGTGTAATCGGAGTTTGCTATGACAGCACGATCACGGGCGTACCGATCTCCGCCCAGTTGTAGAACCATTCCGCTTCCGGCGTGGGCAGGTTGACGCAGCCGTGACTCATCGGCTGGCCGAAGTCGTCGTGCCAGTACGTGCCGTGCAGCCCGTAGCTTTCGTAGAAGTACATCACGTACGGTACGCCGGGCAAATAGTAGCCGGGGCCGCGCATGGTCTGCGAGGCGACCTTCTGGTAGATCGCGTATTCCCCGGTGACGGTCGGCGTATCCGGCAGCCCGGTCGAGACGATCACGTCCCGCACGAGCTTGCCATCCTCATACGCATACACGTGCTGCTCGCTCAGCTTGACCACGATTTCTTTCCCGGCAGTCATCGGCTCTTGCAGATCCTCGTCGTAGGGCTGCGGCCCGCCGATGGGATACACGACGCGCTGCACCGGCACGATCAGGCTCTGGCCGACGCGCAGCCGATCGGGGTCGGCCAGCGCGTTGAGCGCGGCCAGTTCGGTCCAGGTGGTGCCGTACCGTCCGCCGATTTTGATCAGGTTCTCGCCGGGCTGCACGACGTGCCGCGCGCCGCCTGTCGTCAGCAGGTCCGGCGCGAGCACATAGGCGTCATCCAGCGCGGGGACTTTATCGCGATTGCTGCCCTCGATGTTGCGCCCCACCGCGCCATCCTCGGTCGTGATTTCGTCCGTGCCCACCGGCTCCGGCGTGCTGGCAGGCGGCAGTGTCGCGTCGCCCGTCAGGACGGCGGGATCGACGGCACAGGGCCGCGCCCCCGCGTTGAAGCCTTCGATGCCGGTCAGCGGCTCGATGTCGCCGGTGGTGATGTCCAGCATCACGATCGGCGTGCCGCCGTTTACGCTTCCGGTGGCCAGCAGATGCGTGCTGTCTACCCAGGACCACGCGATGTCCACGCCGTCGCCGACGCGCAGCGGCTGCGGCTCCGGCAGCTCGAAGTCGAGCAGATACAGGTCGGATGTGGCCGGATCGTTCAAATCGCTCCACGTGCTGTAGGCGATGCGCACGCCCAGCGGATCGAACACGGGCCAGATTTCGTTGCCGTCGCTGAAGTCGGCTGGCAGCACCGGGAATTCGCCCTCGGCCTCGCCGCTGACGATGGTCAGAAACACGTCCCAGGTGCCTTCCTGGTCGGTGGCAAACAGAAGCTGCTGCCCGTCCGGCCCCCACGCGGGCGACGTGTCGCGCCCCAGACCGGACGTAAGCTGGCGCGGATTGGTCCCGTCGGCGTTGACCAGCCAGATCGTCGGGATGCCCTCGTTGCGCGTCGAGACGAACGCGATCGTGCTGCCGTCGGGGCTGAAGGACGGCGCGAAGTTGATCCCCTCGGAGGCGGTGAGCTGCATCGGCGTATCGCTTCCGGCGCGCAGCGCGTAAAGCTGGTAATTGCCCGTCGCGTCGGACGCGTACACGATCGTGCTGCCGTCCGGCGAGCAGGTGGGTTCGCGCTCGCTCGCGCCGGTCACGGCCAGCGGATACTCGCCGCCGTCCGCCGCGTGCAAAATCACGTCATCCGTGCCGTCCCGGTTGGTGTAGTACACGAACGTCACCGGCGCGCCTGCGCCCACTTCCTCGGTGGCGATCTCCGCGATCACTTCCGGCACGGCGTCAGTCGCTTCCACGGTGGCGATCTCGACGGCTTCCGTGCTCGCCATTGCCACCTCGACCGGCTCCGTTTCGACCGGGGCCAGCGTGGGAACGTCGGTCGGCGCGATCGTCGGCGGATCGGTCGGCAGGCTCGTCGCGGTCGGCGGCGGATCGGTGGGCAGAGGCGTCAGCGTGGGCGCGAGGGTCGGCGCTTCCACGCTGGGGATCGCCGTCGCCTCGAACGTGACGGCGGGATCGTACGTGGGCACGAACGTCACGGGCGGCGCGCTGGCGGCCAGCATGGCGATATCAGCGACGGTGGGCGGCGGCGCGTCGTCACCCCCGCCGCAGGCCGTGAGGCTGGCCGTAACGAGCGCGGCCACGGCCAGCACCTTGAACACTTCGCGGGGTCGGACGTTCGCATGGACGGTCACGAGCACGCCTCCGTTGCGCCTGGGGAATGGGTAGGACTGTATTATGCCATTGTAGGGGCGGCGGCGCACTTTAACCACGGGCCACCTGTACTATCTTCAGGCGCGCCGCGCCTGCGCCCGGCGGAATTTTGCATATATTTCTAATTTGTAATTGATTTTTAAGGTAAATTACATCTAAATCCCCCTGCTTTCCAGTAAAGTCTTAGCATGTTGATCGCTTACCCGCCCTGAACACGGTTCGGACCGGCGGCGCGGGCGCAACGAACGAGTTGTAACAACCGACGATGGCACAAGGAGATGACGATGGAACTGCACGATGACGATAAGCCCATTGGCCGCGTACTCACGCGCCGGGAAACCTTGAAACTGCTGGGCGGAGCCGGGGCCGTGATGGTGACCGGGGCCGGATTGTTCCGGTTCGGCTTCGCGCAGGCCCAGTCCACCACGCCGACCGTCACGCCCGGCCCGACGCTCGATCCGGTGCTGGCGTGTGTCGCCAAGCCGGAGCTGACCGAAGGCCCGTACTTCGTGGACGAAATGCTCAACCGCTCCGATATCCGTGTCGATTCCATCAGCGGGCTCGTCAAAGAGGGTCTGCCGCTGCTGCTGACCTTCAGCATCTCGGACGTGACGGACGACATGTGCAAGCCGCTGGCCGGGGCGCAGGTGGACATCTGGCACTGTGACGCGGAGGGCGTGTACTCGGACGTGCAGAACGCCGTCGGCCAGAACTGGCTGCGCGGCTACCAGATCACCGACGAAAACGGGTACGCCACCTTCCAGACGATCTATCCCGGCTGGTATCCGGGCCGTGCGGTGCACATCCACTTCAAGATCCGCACCGATCCCGAGTCGGATCAGGGCTACGAGTTCACGTCGCAGTTGTTCTTCGACGATGACGTGTCCGCCGAGGTGTATACCCAGGCGCCCTACCAGGGCACGCAAAACGTGCTGAACGCGCAGGATGGCATCTACCAGCAGAGCGAAGGGCTGACCGTGCTCGATCTGGTGCAAACGGACGAGGGCTACTCGGCGGTGTTCGGCATCGGGCTGGACCTCAGCGCGCCCACGCAGTCGGAAACAGGCGGAGCAGGCGGCTCCGGCGGCGGTCGTGGATGAAGTCGGCGCGGGGAATGCGTTCTGCGGCGCACTGCTCGCCCGGCTGGACGACGGGATCGCAGAGGCGGCCTGCCACGCCAGCGCGGCGGCGTCCTACCTCGTCGAGCAGGTGGGCGTTCCGGCGGCGCTGCCCGATCCGGCGGATTATGCGCGGCGCATTGCGGAAATCCGCGCGGGAATGGAAATTTTGCGCCTGGAGTGAGGCGCGCAGATGGAGCGGTAAGCAGTGAGTGAGCACGCATTCGTCCCGCCCGACTTCGTCGGCGTGGGCGGGATCTTCGTGGACGACATCGTTTACGCGGACGGCACAACGCGTATGGCCGTGCTGGGCGGCGGCGTCAGCCACGCGGCGGCGGGCATGCGGATCTGGGGACAGCGCGCGGGCATCGTCGCGTGCGCCGGGCGCGATTTGCCGGACGCGGCCCGGCAGCGATTGGAACGCGACTTCGACACGCGCGGGCTGATCTGGCTGGACATCCCGCAGGCGCGGGCGTGGCAGTTGTTCGAGTGGGACGGGCAGCGGCGCGAGATCTACCGCGTGGACGAGCTGGCTCCGTTTGTGTACCGTCCCGCGCCGGGCGAGGTTCCGCCGGTTTTTCACGCCGCCCGCGCGGTCTACCTGCTGCGCGACATCGACTCGCTGGCGGACTGGCGCGCGCTGTATCCCCACGCCACGCTGCTGTGGGAGCCGCTGCAGCAGGTCATGCTGGCGGAGAACACCGCCGCATTCCGCGCCGCGCTGCCCCATACGGACATCGTTTCGCCCAACTGGATCGAGGCGGAAGCGATCTACGGCACGGACGACCCGGCGGCGCTGGTGTATGCGATGCTGGCGGACGGCGCGCGGATCGCGGCGCTGCGCATGGGCGAAGCGGGATCGCTGGTGGGGATGCAGGGCGATCCGGCGCTGCTGCGCGTGCCCGCTGTGCCCGTGCCGGACTTGATCGACCAAACGGGCGCGGGCAACACCTACTGCGGCGCGTTCCTGTCCGGGTGGCAGATCGCCCACGATCTGCGGCAGGCGGCGGCCTATGGCGCGGTCGCGGCGTCGTTGTGCCTGGAAGGCGTCGGGGTTGCCAATCCGCCGCCGGGCTTCGAGGCTGAACGCGACCGGCGGCTGGCCTGGGCGCTGGCGCGCATGGAGCCGATCCCCGTCACGGATCAGTGAACGATCTGGTACCAGAGATCGGTTCGCTCGCCCGCCTCGAAGATCCTGATTTTTTCGAGCGTAATGTGATCCGGCATTTGAAGATGCTCGAACAGGCGCAGCCCGCTGCCGAACAGCACAGGCATGATGCCGATGTGCAGCTCGTCGCACAGCCCGGCGTTGAGGCACTGCTGGTTGATACTCGCGCCGATCAGGATCACGTTGCGATTCCCGGCGGCGGCTTTGGCCTGCGCGATCGCGCGCTCGATGCCGTCCGTCACGAAGGTCACGGTCAGCGCGTCGTTTTCCTTCGGCTTCTTCGCCGGGACGTGGTGCGTGAGCACGAAGATCGGGGCCTGATATTCGTAGCTGTCCGCGAACGAGTCGGGATCGCCCATGTCGTACGAGCGGCGGCCCATCACGACCGCCCCGGTCGTGCGGATTTCTTCCTGAAGCATCTCGGTGTGAGCCAGGCTTTCCAGGTCGGGATATAAGCGACCGACATTTCCGTCGGGATCGCTCGCAAAGCCGTCCAGGGATAGGGTCATGCCGCCGATGACTTTCGCCATGTTGGTGCCTCCGCTGCTCGACGATGCCCAGAGTTTAGCACATGCGTTCGGCATAAAACAATGCAAAAGGGGCGATTCACGAATCGCCCCTACAGAATTCCCCGAACGTACGGAGACGTGTTACACGTCGCGCGTGACGGTGTGGATGCCGGTCGCCCCGGCGGGCATGGTCGAGTGGCGCTCCTCGACCTGCGGGGTGCCGTCGCCCTCGTAGCAGCGCACGGCGAAGGTATGCTCGCCCGCCTGGAACGGCCAGTCGTAGCGCCAGATGACCCACGTTGTTTCGCTGAGCGGCTGCCGCAGCCGCGCCTCGACCCACTCGCCGTCGTCCACGCTCACTTCGACCTTCGAGATGCCGCGCGCTCCGGCGTGCGCGATGCCGCCCACTGGCACGAATGTCTGGCCGTCCTGCTCATAGCTCATGTCCGCCGCCACCACGTCGATGACCGAGGTCGCGCGCATCCGGGCTTCCTTGTCCCAGCCGCGCGTCACCCAATAACCGTCCTCGTCGTGATCCATCACCTCGATCTCGGTGATCCACTTGGGCTGCTTCATGCCGTAGTGATCGGGGATGTAGACGCGCAGCGGGAAGCCGTGCTGGGTCAGCAGCGGGATGTGATCCCAGTCGTAGGCCAGCATCACGCGCTCGTCGTTGTTGACCACATCCAGCGCCACCGTCTCGTAAAAGCCGTCCTCCGCGCTGATGCGCAGGTGCGTCGCGCCGTCCTGAAGACCCGCGTCGGCCAGCACGTCGCGCAGGCTCGGCCCGGTCCACAGCGTGGTGCTGGTCAGGTCGCCCGCGACGGGATTGGAGATGCAGGCCAGCGTCACGTACTGGTCGCGCGCGCTGTAGGTGCTGCGCAGGTCGTCGATGCCGATCTCCATCGGGTTATCGACCATGCCGCCGATCTTCAGCCGCCACGAATCGCCGTCGATCTCCGGCGGGCGCACGTTGATGTCGATGCGGTAGTGATCTTCGAGCGGCGTATATTCGGGCCGCGTGCCGGGAGCCGGTTCGAGCGTCGCGTCGGCGTTGGGCAGATCGTCGGGCATGGCGGCGGCGCGGTTGCGCTCGATGCGCTGCTGGTATTCGCGGCTGTCCTGCCACTGGAGCGCATACGCAACGCCCGCGCCCAGCACGGTCAGCGTGGCGGTCGCCGTGCCCATGCGGACCAGGAACTGACGCCGGTTGAGCGAAATGGCCTCAAGCGCGGAGGGTTCGGCGACGGTTTCTTCCGCCGCGGCGGGCATCCGCGTCAGGCGCAGATAGGCCCACGTGATCGCGCCGCCCCAGACCAGGAACGCTGCCGTCAGCCACAACACGCGGACCTGATCCGGCGCGTCGGCGGTGGTGTTGACGTGCAGGCTGATCAGGATCATCGGCAGGCCCAGGATCGCGCCGCCGATCAGGCCGACCACGTACAGCACGTCCGTACGGCGGGCCCGATCCAGCCAGCGCAGCACGGCGAACAGGATCGTTCCGGCGACCACGCCGCCTACGAAGAACTGCACCAGGGCGATCAGCGTCTCGATGGTCTTGGCCGTGCTCGACGTTTCGCCCAGGTTGAGCGCCGTGATCACGTCCACGATGGTGTGAATAGCCCGGATGACGATGTCGCCGGGCAGCACGCGCCCGATCCAGTCGAAAAAGTCGTACGGCACGAAAGCGAGGCCCGCGAGCTGGTCCGCGAGGTAGAGCACGGCCATCAGTGGGGCGGTGATACAGACGGCGACGAGTGCGCTGGTGGTCAAGCCGGGCTTGCGCTGCATAGGGGTCCATCCTTTCCGGCGATAGGTGCGCGGTGAATATCTCTTATAGATATAACTACTATCGCGCAAAATTCTTAAGAAATCCTTTCGGCGGCCTGAACCACAGGTTAGAATTGGAGCGCTGAGGGAGGATCGATGAGCGACGATTGGGATCTGGATGCGGCGCTTGAGGGCGACGCGCCGTGGGAAGATGTCTATATGCAGATGATCGTCACCGTGCGTGACGACGCGTCGCTGTTGGCCGATCCCCGGCTGGCGCGGCGGCTGGCGGTGCTGATCGAGGACTGCAAGCCGGACGCGCCCGGTGGGGTCTGGGGCTTTTTGATCCTGCCGGATATGGTGCGGCTGATCGTCGGGCCGACGGATCTCGACCGGCTCGATACGTTCGTGGAGGCGTTCAAGGACGCGAGCGAGCGCGCCTTGCTCGACGTGATCCTGCGCACCGAGGGCGACGCGCTCGACGCGGTGCTGTTTTACAATCCCGTGTGGGGCGGCGCGATCTACCACGTCTGGCAGGCGGGCTATCATCGCCAGATTTTGCGCACCGAGTATCGCCTGAGCAACGCGTTGTTCGAGCTGGGCCAGGTCCCCGTGCAGCGCGGGCTGGCCGAGTCGCCCGATCGCTGGCCGTACCTGCGGATCGGCGGGTGAGGGCGCTCAGTCCCGGTCTTCTGTTGGATCGCCCTCGCGCAGCGCGTCGGCGGACAGGTTGTCGATGATCTTCTGCGCCTCGGTGATCAACGCCTCGTCGGGCGCGAGGGCCGCGCGCACGTAATCGGCAAACGCGAACCTGCCGTCCATGTCGATCAGCACGGTCCACAGCCGCTTGGCTTCGTCGGTGTTCCCCCGCGCGGAATGTGTCACGGCCAGCCCCATCAGCGCGTATTCGAACCCCGGCTTGCGCGCGTTCGCCGCCTGGAAGTCTTCCAACGCCCCGGCATAATCCTGCTGCACGAACCGGATCTCGCCGCGATTGTAGTAGTAATCCCCATCCTCAGGGCTGAGGCGGATCGCTTCGCTGTAATCGGCCAGCGCGCCGTCCATGTCGCCCGCCGCGCCGCGATTCACGCCCCGGTTGTTGTAGGCGTGCGCCAGCGCCGGATTCAGTTCGATGGCGCGGGAGTAATATTCGTTGGCAAGAGTGGGGTTGTTGTCGAGATCGGCGGCATAACCCTGGCTGAAATAGTCTTCGGCGGCCAGGTCCTCGCCCGAGGGGGCCGCCTGCTGCGCGACCACGTCGATCTTACGCTGCACGTGCGGCTCGTCCTGGGCGGGCGCGGGCACGAGCGCCCCGGTGAGCGGCTGCTTGAGGAAACGCGTGCGCAGCTTTTCCATCGCCGCGTCGAAGTAGTCGTGCGGCATATTCAGCGCGTTGTAGCGCGGCAGAGCGGCCAGCTTGCCGGTGAGATAGGCTTGCGTGCCGTTGTCGAACCGGAAATCGTTGACCAGCACGGGCACGATGTTGCGTCCCAGCCCCATCGCCGTCTCGATCTCGCGCCGCAGCCAGTCGCCCGGCTCCGCGCAGCGCTCGACCGTGCCGGGCGTGAGGATCAGCACGAAGTGCGCCCGCGCCGCGATCTGGTTGAGGATGATCGTGTCGAACGCGCCGCTGTCGATGCTTTCCACGTCCATGAACACGTCATAGCCGTGATCGCGCAGATCCATGAAGACCGCGCGGGCGATGAAGGACGCAACGGCGCGGCGGTAGCTGATGAATACGGTATTTTCGGCGTCTGGCATGAGGTCGTTTCTCCGTCCGGGAGCGGGCACGCGCTTATTATTGGTCCAAGCGCCGCCGCGCGCCACCGTACGGGGGTAACAGAAACGGGGCGGCGTGGGGTGGGTTGGCGAACCTGACGGGTTGTTGTGGGGGCAGTGATCGACTGTAATTCGGATGCAAAAAAGCAGGGCGGGTTACAAACCCGCCCCTACAAAACCCCGTTGGAAGCTGCCTGTCTCCCCTCTCCAACTTGATTGGAGAGGGGCCGGGGGTGAGGTTTCTACGGCAGCCGCACCCTACGCTCCATTGATTCGACGTTCGCGCCGATGCGGATCGCGCGGGATGCCGTTACTGCGCGTTGAGGATCGCGTCCTCGGCGGCTTGCAGCACCTCGTCTTCCGGCGAGAGCAGCCCCTCGCGCGTGAGCGGCACGCGGACATCCGGCACGACGCCCGTCCCTTCGATCAGCGTATCGCCGGTGCCGGGATTGACCGGACGCCCGGTCGGGATCTGCATCTGGAGGCCGCCGGGCAGCGTGTACTGGCCGTCGCTGACCTCGCCCGTGAAGCCGCCGCTGGGCGTGTGGCCGACGATGATCGCGCGGTCACTCTGGGACATGGCGTAGGCGAACATGTCGCCCGCGCTGCCGGTCATCTCGTTGACCAGCACGGCGACCGGGCCGTCATAGCCGGGGGTTTCGACCAGGGTTTCCACGAAGCCCCGGTAGGCGAAACCGCCTTCACCGTCCGCGTAATAAAAGTCCATGATGAGCTCGTAGTCGGGGAAGAAGTGACCCGCTTCGGCCATCGCCAGATTGACCAGCCCGCCGCCGTTATCGCGCACGTCGAGGATGATGCCCTTTGCGCCCTCATCTACCAGCGCCTGAAGCTGATCGGTGAACTGCGCGTTGGCCGTGCTGACTTCCTCCGCGAAGCCCTTCACGCTGATATAGCCGATGCCCGAGGGCAGCATCTCCGAATCGATGACCGGGCCGCTGAGACTGCCGCCAAACGCAGTCAGCAGCGACGACGCGTCGGGCACGCGGGTCAGCGTGGCGCTCTCGACCGTGCCGTCCTCGTTCTGCCACGAAAGCTGCACGGTGGAGCCGATCGCGCCCTGAAGCATGGTCGCCGCCTGGATGAAGCGCCGCCCGTGCAGGGTCGAGGCGCTGGTGATCAGCATCGGCGTCTCGTCCATGGCTTGCAGCGCGGGCACGCCATCGACTTTGACCAGCACGTCACCCGCTACGATCCCGGCGGTCGCCGCGGGCATATTTTTCAGCACATCCAGCACCACGACCTCGCCGTCATCGGTGACGGCCAGATGGTCGATCCCGACGCCGCCCAGCAGGAAGTTCTGCATAACCGGCAGAGACGCATAGCCGATGTGCGTGTCGGGGATCAGCTCGCCAAAGCGCGCGATTGCCAGATGGAAGTCCAGGTTATTGACCGCCACCTCGACCAGCGGCGTGATTTCCGCTTCGATGGCGTCGAAGTCGATGTTCTTTTCGTCGGTGAAGGGGTAGGTGATGCGCGTGCGCTCAAGCAGGCGCTGCCATGCTTCCATATAGCTGAGGGCGCTGTAATCGTTCAGCGCGCCGAGCGTTTCGAGCAGCGGCACGTCTACCGTTTCGTCCCGCAGCAGGGTGAACGGGTCCGTGTCAAGGTCGATCACGCTCCATCCGGCGGGCAGATCCATCAGCGGATCGTCGGCGGTGAACGCCGCGCCGTCCGCGCCCAGCCCGGCGGGGAACTGCTCGCCGTCCTGCGCGGCCCAGGCCAGCACGTGCCCGCCGACGACGTGATACGTCATGGGCTGGATGTTGGCCGAGGGGTTGAGCAGCGATTCGCCCCGGTTGACGTATTCGTCGCCCAGGAAGTCGATGTACATGCCCGTGACGAAGACCTGCACGCCCGGCGGCGTGCTGGCGTCGCCGTCGAAGTCCAGCAGCGTGCCCTGCGGATCGTCCGGCAGGGTGAGCGTATAACTGCCGGACGCGATGTCGCCCTCCACCGCGCCTAACGTCTGTGCGTCCGGCGGGGGGACGAAGTTGTAATCGTCCTGAATCTGCCCGGCGAAGTCGTACAGCACGACGCCGATCACCGCGCCGATGGTGGGGTAGATCGGATTGGTCGTCGTAAACGTGCCGGTGATCGTCTCCGGTCCGGCAGCGCCAAACGGCTGCAAGCCCTGCGCGGAGGAACTGGCTCCGGCGGGCAGCGCCATCGCTATCAGGATTACGAACGCAAGCAGGAGCGGAAGCGAGCGGCGGATCAAAGCGGTCATGGTATCCCTCACTTGGTGGCCGTGGCCTCGGCCAGCGAATGCACTGGCTAGCCCCAAAGATACACTAAACCGCCTCCGGTTCACAACGCGTGGAGGGATTATCTCGGCTTTCGGCGTGGAAGGAAGCGTGGAGAGGGGGGTATGCGCTTACATGGCGAGCGTCAGCATCAGCACGTCGTCGCTTGCGCCCAGGTCGTCGCCCACGCCAAGCCGCGCCCGCGTCTGCACGATCTTCAGCCCCGCGCTCAGCGCTGCCCGGAGCAGGGCGGGCTGGCGCATGTTGACCGGCAGCACCACCCCCGACTTGCGCAGGCTGCGCGCGTACCACTGGATTTCGCTGAGGTAGCGCGGCCAGTGGACGGCGGCGCGCGGCGTGCAGGCGGCGGCTTCGACCACGAGATAGAGGTGATAGCTCCCCTCGCGGCGCGATCCTGTGCGGAGTGACGCGAAGGCCGCCGGATGCCCGTCGTCCCACCAGATCAGGGTCTGGCCCGCGTCTTCATCCAGCAGCCATTGGGCCGCGGGCGCGGGATTGAGGCCCGGCACAATCTGCCCGGCGATGGCTTCCAGCGTGCTGCTGCCGCCCTGCCACAGATCGAACCGCACCGAGGTCGCCAGATCCGGGATGCCCTGGCACAACACGGTCAGGTCGCGGCCTTCGAGGCCCAGGCGGGTATATAGTCCCAGATTCTTGCCGCTGTCGGGCATTGTTTCCAGCGCGATCGTCGTGCATCCCGCTTCGCGCAGCAGGGCAATCCCGGCGGCGGTGACGGCATAGCCCAGGCCGAAACCCTGATTCTTGGGCGCGACGCCCAGCGTGCCCAGCCAGCCCAACGATCCCCATACGTGCGTGAAGCAGTACCCGGCGACTTTGCCCGGCGGCCATTCGATCACCACGCCGGAATAGGGCCGGTGCAGCGCCGCGTCCATGTTGGCGCTTGTGCGGTGGCGCAGCGGGTGACCCTCTTTGGTGTGGCGCAGGCGGTAGGTTTCGAACGCTTCCCAGTCCAGTTGTTCCAGCACGCCTCCTTCGTCAGGGGCCATCGTGCGGATCGTGTACGGCGGCGCGTCTGAGAATGGGAGGAGCGATTCGACGAGCATTCGACTGTCTCCTAAGCAGTGCGGCCTGCCTTCCCGGCCCAGTTTTCGGGAAGCAGTACCCTGTTTTTACGGTCGAAGGTTAAATTCACTATAAGGGCCGGACTCGCAGCTTGTCAACCGAGTCGGGCGTGCCTGTGCATTCACCCGTTGCGTGCTACAATCGAACGTCAGGGGGATGTGAATCGTGTGGCGCTCAACCTCATCTATACTCAAACGACTTGAAACCAATGTGAACGTGGGGCGGAAGATGGACGCAACAAACCAGGCTCAGACGATGCGCTACGAGCGCCTCGCGCTCTGGGCACAGGCTGAATGGCAGCAGCGATATGGAGACAGCGCCTACAAGCTGTTATGGACTTCGGAAAGCTGCGGCAACCAGCTCGCCCAGACCCGGATCAAACCCCGGCGGCGGCTGAAGGGCAGTGTCTACTACACCGGCGTCGAGCAGATCCCGTGCAGCGAGGTGATCTCGATCAGCGAATACGTCATGCCGGGGCGCAAGGTGGTGCTGGGCGAGACGGTCGGCGCGTTCCGCTTCAGCTTCAGCCACCCGTCGGGCGCGTTCGACGTGCTGTACGCCAGCTCCTATTACCGTGACGACGATCCGAACATCATCTCGATTGCGCTCGTCCCGCCCAACCGCCTGGACGCCTGGGTGAACTTCGAGTCGCTGTGCAATGAAGCCGTGCGCCGCCCGACCCGCCGCCAGGACGTGTATATCGTCGGCGGCACGAACGCCTACTTCAAGCCCACCGTCGATTGGGACGAGGTGATCCTGCCGCACGCGATCAAAGACGATCTGCGCTCGGACATGGAAGCGTTCTTCAAGGACGGCGTGAAGATCTACCAGGAATTGAACCTGGCCCCGTTCCGTAAGCTGCTGCTGGTCGGCCCGCCCGGCACGGGCAAAACGATGCTGTGCTCCGCGATGGCGAAGCTCGCGCTCCAGCGTAAGCGCGTGGTCGTTTACGTCTCCGGCGCGGACGACGACGGCGCGTCGTTCCACAAGATTCACCACGCGCTGAACGTCGTCGCCACGGCGGGCTATCCCGTGCTGCTGATCGTGGAAGAGATCGACGTATACCTGCGCAAAGACGACAAGGCGCGCATTTTGAACGTGCTCGACGGGCTGGAATCGCCCAACAACGAGCGCGGCGCGCTGCTGCTGGCGACGACGAATTATCCCGAAGTGATCGACGAGCGCATCGCCAAGCGCCCCGGACGCATGGACCGCATCATCAGCATTCCGCCCATTCAGGACGAGGCGCTGGCGTTCGAGATGCTGCATCACTATATGGGGCCGCAGTGGCACGACGAGCACGCGGCGGTGGTCCCGTTTTTGGTGGGGCAGACGGGCGCGTTCGTGCGCGAGATCGCGCTGCACGCGCGGATGCTGGCGGCGCACAACCGGCAGCGCACGGTCGATCTGGATACGCTTCAGCAGTCGGTCAACAGCCTGTCCACGCAGATGAATTCCGGGGAGGATCTCATGCCGCGCCGGTTGATCGGGTTCGAGGCGGGCAGCAATGGGTCCGGGCCGGTGGAATATCCCGACGATGTACCGGCCCCGGCACACCCTCCGGTGGGCGATGAGGGTGATTGAAGCGGTCACGCAATTTAGCGTGGGATGATATCGCCCGCGACGTGGGAACGCGCCTGCGGGCGTTTCTTTCTCTGGGGCAGGGCACGCGAGAGCGTCTCGTGGCATCCGTGTGCTGATTGGTAAAAAGCCCTATGACCTTTGGCACTGTGCGCAGAACCGGTCGATGTTTATAGTGTAAGACACTCGCGGGAGTTGAGG
Organism: Aggregatilinea sp.; assembly: GCF_036822615.1. Taxonomy (NCBI): domain Bacteria; kingdom Bacillati; phylum Chloroflexota; class Anaerolineae; order Aggregatilineales; family Aggregatilineaceae; genus Aggregatilinea; species Aggregatilinea sp. Next base: position 15,426 of record NZ_DAISHJ010000032.1, read on the forward strand.
GCATGAGCGTAGAAGCGCAGCTAGAAGCCCTGTTGTCCGTAGCAATCGGAACCCTGCTGGCGGGTATCATCGGGTTCGATCGTGAATGGCGACACCGTCAGGCCGGTATTCGGACACATATGCTGGTGGGCCTGGGGTCCTCGCTGATCGTGAGCATGGCACATTTACAATATGGCTATGATTCTGCGGCGCGACTGGCCTCAGGCGTCATTTCGGGTATCGGCTTCCTGGGCGCAGGCGTGATCGTACAGCGCCGGGACCGCGTCCACGAACTGACGACCGCTGCCTCGATTTGGGTCGTGGCGATGATCGGAATCACGGCGGGGGCCAGGCTCTACGTGCTGGCGACCGGCGCAACGGCGATCGGCTGGTTTGTGCTCACCGTACTGCGCAGGCTGACCAAGCACCACGTCCCTCCGATGGAGGAGGACGGCCCGGAACCCGACGAAAGCGGGGCGCGCTAGTTGTCGTCTTCGGCGGGCAGATGCCGCTCGATGTGGTTCTTGACGGCAAAAACGGCGGCCTCGGCCCGGTTGGACACCTGGAGCTTGCTCAGGATATTGCCGACGTAGTTGCGCACCGTGCCTTCGCCCAAAAAGAGCTGGGCGGCAATTTCACGGTTGGTCAGACCTTCGACCATCAGCGCCAGGATGCGCATTTCCTGAGGCGTAAGCTCGGAAAAAGCGGACGCTTCCTTGACCTGGGCTGCCTGCCGGACTTCTTCGAGCAGCGCTTTGGTCATCGTCGGATCGATGAGCGCATCGCCCTTGCCGACTGTGCGAATCGCGTCTACCAGATCCGTACTGCCGACGCGCTTGAGCACATAACCGACTGCGCCCGCCCGTACGGCATCCATCACCAGCTCGTCTTCCGCGTAGGAAGTGAGCATGATGATTTTGATGTGAGGAAACTGATCGACGATTTGTTCGCAGGCTTCTATCCCGGACAGGCCACCGGGCATACGGATGTCCATGACGATGATGTCGGGCCGGTGGGTCGCCGCCTGACGAACGGCATCAATGCCACTTTCGGCTTCGCCGACCACGACAAAGTCGGGCTGCTGCTCAAGAAGCGCTTTCAGCCCGGCACGCACAACCGCATGATCATCGACGATAAGAATACGCAATGGGGTAGCTAGTTTTTCCGACATGGGCGTGATTGCAGCCAAATCCTAGCAGTGGCACGCACTGTGCCACAATCGATAAAACGGCGGCCCGATTATACCCGTTGGTAGCTGAAAAACCATATGATCGGTGATATGGCCGGTAGTTTGTGTGATATTTCGTTTTAAAAATCCCTGGAAATCCTAATCCAGATCGAGCCAGAGGGCAACTTGCTGCTATGAACTCTTCATCCTCTGAACACGCGGGGAAGCCGCAGATCGATATGTTGGATGCACTCAGCCGCGCGGCGGCTGCGGTCACGAGCGAACTCAGCCTGCCCAAGACGCTGCAGGCGATCACCGACATCGCACGGGAGCTGGTCGGCGCGCACTATGCCGCGCTGGGCGTGCCGAGCGACGACGGGATGCTCAAGTCGTTCACGACGTCGGGCATGGAGCCGGGCGCGGTGCGCGGCATCGAACACGAGCCGCGCGGGTTGGGGCTGCTGGGCGCGATCCTCGAATCGGACGTGCCGATCCGGCTGGATGATCTGCGCACCGATTCGCGCTCGGCGGGTTTTTGTGACCACCACCCGATGATGACCGCCTTTCTCGGCGTGCCGATCATCAGCCGGGGCGCGCGCGTGGGCAACCTGTACCTGACTGATCCGCTGGATGGCGAGCCGTTCAGCGAGGATGACGAGCGCCTGATCGTGCTGCTGGCGAAGCACGCGGCGGTGGCGATCGACAACGCGCGGCTTTCGGAGGAGCTTCAGCAGGTGGCGCTGAGCCACGAGCGCGATCGCATCGGCATGGAACTGCACGACGGCGTGATCCAGTCGGTGTATGCGGTCGGCATGAAGCTGGAGATCATGCGCGGCAAGTTCCCCATGACGCACGAGCAGGAAGTCCAATACCAGAGCATTATCGACGATCTGAACCAGATCATCGAGGACATTCGCGGCTACATCCGCAACCTGCGTGAAGCGCGCGAAGAACAGATCACCTTCCGGCAGCGGCTGGAAAACCTGACCCGCCACTTCCGCGATTTCGCCCGCGTGGACGTGATGCTCGACGTGCCGTCGTCACTGCGCACGCTCAACGAGCAGCAGCGCCATTCGCTGACGCAGATCGTGCGCGAGGCGCTCTCGAACGTGGCGCGGCACGCGCACGCCAGCGAGGTGCAGGTCAAGGTGCGCGAGGTGGGCAGCTATCTGGTGCTGACCGTCAAGGACAACGGCATCGGCTTCGACCCGGACACGCTCGAAAGTCCGGAGAGCTTCGGTCTGCGCAACATGGATCAGCGCGCGCGGCGTCTGGGCGGTTATCTGGTGATCGAGAGCCAGAAGGATGAAGGCACGCTGCTCACGGTGCAGATGCCGTTCAGGCCGTAACAGCACGGTAAACACACACGCCCGGCCCCGGTCGTCGTCGGCGCGGGTCGGGCGGAAGATTTCCCCGAATTGTAGGCAGAGCCCGATGACAGTTATTTAACCGTAGGGGAATGAGCTGTTGCAGTCGCAGGGATAGGTCAACCCTCAAAAGGCTGCCAGCGATGGAGAAGTGCAGATGCAGAGGCGGCTCAAGAACCGGTTGACGTACCTCTGGACATTTGAACTGGCTAACGCCCTTCTGATTTTCCCCGGAGCCTACTATTCCATTAGCCTCAATTACCGTCTGGGCTGGTTCAGTCTGGTGTCTCTGGGGGTGGTTTGCGCGATCCTGATCGTTGGGGCTGCGTTTTGGTTTCTCAAACGACGCGCGCTGGGTGGCGCGGACACCCTTTCACGACCGTCGGTGTGGCAGTTTTTCCGTGCCTGTAAGATTGGTTTTGGTGTAGTGCTGGTGGTGCTGCTCGTCCTGTTTGGGATACGGGTCTTCGGGCAGGGAACAGGTTCTCACGCCGATTTAGCGCTGGGTATCGCGCTGATGCTCCTCGCCGCCCTGGAATACATCAACTACTACTTCGTCCAGCTCAGCTATGACAATCGCGCCGATCTGCGCTATCTATTCGAGCATCGACGATTGAAGCGCGCTGTCATGGTTCGTGAACTAAAAATTTAGAGCGCGAGAGGTGCGCGGCTTTCCCGCCTGGGAAAGTCTCGCCTTTCCCGGCGGCGGCCCGCTGCGTTACAGAATGCGCCGGATGCGCAGCGCGAGGTGTACGGCCAGCCGCGTCTCGGGGTTATCCAGGTCCAGCCCGCTGATTTCCTTGATGCGCTCCATGCGGTACAGCAGCGTGTTGCGGTGGACGTGCAGGCGTTTGGCCGTGCGCGTCAGGTTGCCGTGCTCCTCGAAGAACGCTTCCAGCGTGATGATAAATTCCTGGTTGTGCGCGGTATCTTCGGCCAGCTCACCGAGCGTTTCATAGTAGAACTTGCGCAGTTCCGGCGATCCGGCCAGCAGCGACAGCAGCCGGTAGACGCCCATTTCCCAGAAGGCCAGCGGCGCGGTGAGCCGCCACTGCTGCGCGGTGCGATAGGCGGCGACGGCCTGCTGGAAGCTCTCGCGCCACGCGCGCAGCTCGCTCGAAGGCTGGCCCATGCCGACCGCGATATCGGCGTGATAGCGTTCGGAGACGCGGCCCTGCACGGCGAACGCCAGATCCCGCGCGACGCTTTCCTCCCCCTCGACGAACACGATCACTTCACTGCCGTAGGGCTGTACCAGCGCCCCGAAGCCGAGCGCGCTGGCCTGTTCGTTGCACAGCGCTTCGATCTGCCGCGCGGAGGGAATGTTTTCGCGCAGGCCGCCGATGTACAGCGTGGTGTATTCCTGTTCCGGCTGGTAGCCCAGGCGGGTCAGGCGCAGCAGCGCCTCGTTTTCGCTGATGATGCCGCCCAGAAACTGTTCCAGCACGTTGCCCTGCACGCGCTTCTGCGCTTCGCGGATGGCTTTTTCTTTCGCCATTTCCAGCGCGCAGACCGCTGCCCCATGCCGGGCCAGCGTGACGTCGAGCGCGTCGTAATTCTGGCTTTCGTCGAACAGCAGCGACAGGAAGCCGCGCCCCATCTTGCCCGCGACGATCGGCGCAACCAGCCGCCGCAGTCCGGGGACGGGCAGCGGAATGGCGACCGGGTCCGGGCTGGCCTGGGCCACTTCCATACGATCGCGGAACAGGGCGGGCAGCGGGTTGGCGTCGTAGAGCGCGTCTTCGATGGCGGTCCAGGCGGGTGTATGCGCCAGCGGCCCGGCGACCGACAGCGGGTGCAGGCGTTTGTCCTGCACGACGACCGTTTTGCCGACGACATCCGCCAGCGCCGACGTGAGCGCGGCCAGCCCGCGATTTTCGGTCGAAAGCTGCAAGAGCTGTTCGCGGACTTCCTGCCCGCGTTCTTCCGGCGAGGCCGGGCTGCCCATCAGTGTTTGGGCGATCTGGCGCTCGACGTTGCGCAGCAGCGTCGTTTCGGGCAGGTGGAGCAGGGGAATTCCGGCTTCTTCGGCCATCGCATGCGCCTGCGCGCCGATCTCGCCCACGACGCCGATGGCGGACACGTCCATTTCGGACAGGTCGCGCACCAGCGTGGGCAGTGTCAGCTTGTCGCTGAGCAGGTGCATGGCGTCCAGGGAGAGCAGCGCGATCTCGCCGCCGACGAGATCGGGGAAGGCGGGCGGGCGTGTGTTGAGCACGCTGACCCATTCGACAGGCCGGTGGATGCCCCGGTGTCCTGCGACGATGGTCGTGCCAACCGGCAGGGCCAGACGCAGTAGATCGGTGACGGTAATGCTAGAGTGCCCTGGCACCGATAACCTCATCTATGGCTTGCGTGGATCGAGCGTCGTTGTTGCTGCTGCACGGCCCTGCGCCACCGTGCAGGCGAACCACCGCAGCAGGTGAATGGGTGCGTGGTTCAATGCCCGGCATGAAGTGACGAGTGTGTTTAGAAACTTTCATCTCTGATCCCCACTTGTCCGGTGAGACCGGAGAGAGCCGTATGCGCACTGTGGTGGCCCGGACGGTCGGGCGTTGGTTCTAAACATCCTCTATCAATGATCAATAAATAGTCAGGTAGCGCTCAAGTTCCCACGGACTGACGACCAGCAGATAGTCCCGCCATTCGAGGCGCTTGGCTTCCAGGAAACGCTCGAACAGGTGCAGGCCCAACGCCTCCCGCGCCACGTCGCTGCTTTCGAACTCGTCGAGCGCTTCTTGCAGCGAGGTCGGCAGGGTGGTCAGGTGACGGCGGCGGTTCGAGACTTCGTAGAGTTCTTCTTCTGCGGCGGGCGGCAGTGCCAGCGTATCGCGGATGCCGCGCAGGCCCGCGTGCAGCAGCACGGTGAACGCCAGATAGGGGTTGCAGCTTGGGTCGGGGCAGCGGCTTTCGATGCGCGTCCCCAGCCGGTTGCTGTCGGACAGGCGCGGCACGCGCAGCAGCGCGCCCCGGTTGAGCTGCGCCCAGGTGACGTAAATGGGCGCTTCCAGGCCCGACATCAGGCGGCGGTAGCTGTTGACCAGCGGCGTCAGCACCGCGCAGATTTCGCGGGCGTGCGTAAGCTGCCCGGCGAGAAATGCCTGTCCTTCGTTCGACAACCCGTATTCTTCGTGCGGATCGGAGAACCGGTTTTCGTCCCCGTCCAGGCTGCGCATCCACTGGTGAACGTGCATGCCGCTGCCCGGCGCGTCCGAAAGCGGTTTGGGCATAAACGTGGCAAAACGCCCTTCCTGCCGGGCGATGGCCCGCACCGCCATGCGCGCGGTGAGGATCGCGTCCGCCATGCGCAGCGCATCCATCGGCGCGAAGTCCAGCTCGTGCTGGCCGCTGCCGACTTCGTGGTGGCTCGATTCGACCACGATGCCCATTTCACGCAGGGCGTCGGTGATGCGCTTGCGAATCACACGCGCCACGCCGTCGGATGCGTCGAAGTAGCTGGCGTGATCGTCCTGCTCCAGCGGACCCTGCTCGGGCGGGGCGGAGAAGAGGTAAAACTCCAGCTCCGGCGCGACCACATAGTTAAGCCCCATTTCGGCGGCTTGTTCCATGGCGCGGCGCAGCGCCCCGCGCGGATCGCCCGCAAACGGCTGGCCGTTGGGGGTATAGACGTCGCACAACACGCGCGCCGTCCGCCCGATCTCCGGGTGCTGCCCTTCCCACGGGATCACCGCGAAGGTGGACAGATCCGGCATCAGGTACATGTCCGACTCTGCGATTCGCGCGAACCCTTCGACCGCCGATCCGTCAAACCACACCCCGTCCGCCAACGCGTCGGCCAGGTGATCGGCGTCAATCGTCACGGTTTTGACCATGCCCGCGACGTCGGTGAATTGGAGATCAATGGAGCGAATGTTCTGGTTCGAAATCCGCTTAAATACATCGTCGGCGTGGTGCGCCTGTTGGGAAGAAGTATCCGGCATGCTGTCTACTCAGGGAATGATGGACTGCGAAGCTGAACTCAATTATATCAATCCTCCTGATAAGGTAAACGTTATTTGTTTAAAAGGACCACATTGAGGGGCTTTGACGCCGGACAAAATGATCCCAAAAATTTGTGAAGATCTTCAGTTAACCTCAATTCTTGCTTGACTTTAATTTTACGGTGTGCAATAGTGATGATGTGTTGTAAGGACGCGCCCATTGTTGCACATCACGAGGGATGAGGGGGGACCTCAGGGAAAACCACTCCCAATCTGTCCCCCGCTCTCTGGCTTAACCGCCTCAATGGCGACCGAAAAATAATAGGCGGCAGCGCGCTTGAGGTGTTGTAAGTCATTAAGGCTTATGGCACCTGCTGCGGTACATGCCCGCGCTTGCGTGATTGGCTCGACCGGCCACGTGGAGATGAAAGACTGACCATGTTACACAAGCTGAGTATCCGTGCCCAACTTCTTATCATCATCTTCCTCGCTCTGTTTTTTGTAACGGCCAGCATTACCGTGGCTAACATCGTTCAGGTGCGGTCCGCCCTGATCGACGCCCAGCGCACCCGTGGCCAATCCCTGACCGGTAGTGTTTACCTGACGGTCCAACTTGCGGACCGCGACACGCCCAGCTTTGCTGAAATCCCCGACATGCTCGCCCGTCTCCAGACGTTCGTGCGCCAAAACGACGACATGGAATTCGTCGCCGTCGTGTCGCCGCGCGGTCTGGTGCTTGCGCATTCCGATACGCAGTACATCGGGCAAACGGTGGACGAGCTGGCCGACCTTCCGCTGGATGAAACGGTGCGAGGAGATGTTCCCGGCTTCAACACCGCTTACCTTACGACAGTACAGTTCGAAAGCCCCATTGAGCGCCTGCCCGGCGCATTTGACGTTGTCATCGGGTCTTCGGCGGCGCCGGTAGATGATGAGCTTATCGGCACCGTTCTGGTTTCGGCGGGCATCGGTTTGGCCACCCTGGTCCTCATCAGTATTGCGTCCCTGTTCTTCGTGCAGGCAGCAATTACCGTCCCCGTTCGCCGTCTTGAAGTCGGCGCGCGTATGTTCGGTCGTGGTGACTTCGACTACCGCGTGACGCCCGAAGGCAGCCTGGAACTCCGCGAACTGGGCACACGCTTCAACCAGATGGCCGATGACCTGAAGCGCTACCGCCAGGAAGTTCAAGACGCCAGCGAACTGCTGGAAGTCCGCCTGGAAGAGCGTACCCGCGCGCTGAGCACGGTGAACGACGTGTCGGTGCAGATTGCGACCCTGCTGAATGTGTCCGACCTTCTGCAGTCGGTGTCCGACCTTGTGAAAGAGAACTTCGGACTGTACCACGCGCACGTTTATCTGCTCGACACCCACAACGAAAACCTCGTCCTGGCGGCAGGCGCGGGCGAAGTCGGCCAGCAGATGGTGCGACGCGGCCACCGTATCCCGCTCAAGGCTGCTCAGAGTATCGTGGCCCGCGCAGCCCGTACCCGGCAAATCATGCTTCAGAACGACGTGCGTTCTACGCCGGACTTCCTGCCGAACCCGCTGCTGCCCGAAACGCGTGCTGAGGCCGCGGTCGCGCTGGTTGCGCGCGACGAGCTGCTGGGCGTGCTGGACATCCAGAGCGATCGCGCCGGTAACTTCGACCCCGTTGCGACGCCGCCCTTGCTGTCAACGCTCGCGCAGCAGATTTCGATCGCGCTGAGCAACGCCCGTCTGTTCACCGAGGTCGAGCGCGCAGGACGTCACGAGCACGCGCTGGCCGCCATCAGCGACCAGATCCAGGGTGCGCTGAACATGGACGAAGTGCTCGAAATCGCTGCCCGCGAACTGGGTAAAGCCCTTCGCGTGCCCCACACTGCTATCGAACTGCAACTGGCTCCTGAGCCGGATGCAGGTGCGATGAACAATTAAAAATCGATCTCGTACACACGAAATCAAAAAAGCGTTCGTGATTTAGAATGGAGCGTTCCAACATGCCATCACACAAGAACTTTCGTCCTCTGTCGGTAGTCCTGGCGCTGGCTCTTATCGCCGCGCTGGCACTGTCCGCATGTGGCGGTGATGACGACAAAGATAAAACGTCAGCCGAACCGACCGCCGAGAAGTCTGGATACACGATCGGCCTCTCTCTGGCCGAGTACAACACCTTCTTCACCATCCTGCGCGACAGCGCTCAGACTGCTGCCGACCTTCAGGACGTGACGCTGCTCGCGGCCAACGCCGAAAACAGCGCGGATACGCAGGCTGAAACGATCCAGGGCTGGATTGACCAGGGTGTAGACCTGCTGCTGATCAACCCCGTCGAAGCGGACGCAATCGTCAGCTCGATTGAAGCCGCCAACGAGGCGGGCATTCCCGTGTTTACCATCGACCGCACCGCTTCGGGCGGCGAGGTTGCGTCGCACATCGCCTCCGACAACGTGGCAGGCGGCAAGATGGCGGGTGAGTTCCTGGCCGAAGCGATCGGCAAGAGCGGCAACGTCGTGGAGCTGCAAGGCATCCTGACCACGTCTGCGGCGCAGGATCGCGGTAAGGGCTTCAACGAAGCCATGGCGACCTATCCTGACATCACGATCATCGCGCAGGAACCGGCGGGCTTCAATCGTGAAGAAGGTAAGTCGGTCTTCGCGCAGATTCTTGCGGATAACCCTGAAATTGATGCGGTCTTCGCGCACAACGATGAGATGATCCTCGGCGCGCTGGAAGCGGCGCAAGAAGCCGGGCGCGCGTCGGATATCGTGTTCGTCGGGTTTGACGCCGTTGATGACGCGATTGACGCCGTAGAGGCTGGCGATATGGCCGCGACCGTCGCGCAGCAGCCTGCCGAAATGGGCCGTATCGGCATCGAGTCGGCGGTGGACTACCTGGACGGCAAGGAAGTTCCTGCTTCAATCCCGGTGGATCTCTCAATCATCACACAATAGCCAAGTCTGCTCGTTCGCGGTCTGTTGGAGGGCGGCGATGGGATTGCAATTATCTGTTCGGCAGCGTATCACGCTGGGCTTCATCTTCTTGATTATCCTTGTGCTGGTTGGCGGTGGTACGGGTCTGGTTTATACCCGGTCGGTGTCCACCACGGTCAATGCGTCACAAAGCGGCCTTGATCACCTGCAAGCGGTGAACGAACTTCAGGTGAGCTGGCTGACCGTCGTGGCGACGATCGACAACATGCTGTTGACACGCCAAACCAGTCTAATCGACCTGCGTCTATCTCAGGAGATGAGCCAGTTTGAAACACTGCTCGCTGATATCCAGACGGCGCCCCTGGTCGACCAGGATCAGAATCGTTCTGAAAGTAACCGGCTCGTAAGTGACCTGTCCACGTTGGGCGCAAACATGAGCCAAATCGTGGATACCCTGACGGGACAGGTCAGCCAAAGCCAGTGGGCCCGCGCGCAGATTTCGCGCCACACGGACCTGGCTTCGGTGCAGCGCCAGTTTGACGACCGTTTGAACTCCCTTCAGACGCTCATCGACACGGACGTGAAACAAACCGTTGATGACACGCTCGACACGCAGCGCGTGACACAGACCTTGTGGATCGCCATCGCTGCGATGTCGCTGTTGTTGGGTGTGCCGCTCTCATACTTGGTCATCACCAGCGTGACGCGCCCGGTCGCCCACCTGCTCTCCGTCGTGCAGGGCATCCAGGCCGGTGACCTGTCTCACCGCGCTCAGATCGCAGGCCGTACTGAGTTCGCAAGACTGGGAACCACCTTCAACTTCATGGCTGAACAGCTTGAAGGCATCGTCGGTTCGCTGGAAAGTCAGGTGGCCGAGCGTACGCAGGACCTTTTCCGTACGCTGCAGGTCGGTCAGTTTGCGACGCAAACACTACGTGAGGAAGACCTTCTGCGCAGCACCACGGACTACATCCGCGAGCAGTTCGACCTGTACTATACGCAGGTGTACGTCGTAGACGATGCCCAGCGCTTCGCGGTCTTGCGCTCCGGTACGGGTGAGGTGGGTCAGCAGCTTATGTCTCGCCGCCACCGCCTCGACTTGAACGCCCGGTCTATCGTGGCGCGCGCCGTGCGCAGCCAGAAGCCTGTGCTGGTGACCGACACGGCGACCAGTGACATCCACCTGCCCAACCCCTTGCTGCCCGAAACGCGGTCGGAAGTCGCCGTGCCGCTCGTCATCGGTAGTCAGGTGCTGGGCGTGCTCGACATGCAGGCCACCCACGCCGGAACGTTCAACCCCGAAAACCTGCCTGTGTTCGAATCGATGGCAAGCCAACTGGCCGCGGCGCTCCGAAGTGCGCGCGCCTATGAAGTCGCTCAGGAAGCGGTTGAACGCGCAGACGCCGTTAACCGTCGACTGACGCGTGAAAACTGGGAATCGTACCTGGGCCGCGTCGCGGAGCAGGGCGGAACTCAGGTGTACTACAACCTTCAGGGTGTCGCGGACGAGCCTGTCCCGGCGGCTGTGAGCGAGCGCGCGCTGGCCGAGCCGATCGTGGTGCGAGGCGAGTCGGTCGGTAAGATCATGATCGCGGAAAATGGCCCGCGCGAATGGTCGGACGACGACATGGAGCTGGTCCAGGGGGTTGCCGACCGCGTGGCGCAGGCGCTCGAGCAGTTCCGCGCGTTCGACGAAACACAGAACGCACTGATCGAACGTATCGAGCGTGAAAACCTGCTGCGTACCGTTATCAACACGACGCCTGACTGGATTTTTGCGAAGGACCGGAGCTACCGCTATGTGCTCGTGAACGAAGCCTTCGCGCGGTTCTATGGCAACCGGTCGCCTGAAGAAATGATCGGCAAGACGGACTACGACCTCGGCACGCCCGTCGAGCTAATTGAAGGCGATCCTGAGCAGAACATCCGTGGTTTCCGTACCGATGACATCGAAGTGGTCGAGGGCGGCGAGACGATCCACAACCCGCACGACGTGGTGGGTGTCGCGGATGGCTCGACCCACATCTTTGACACGACGAAGCTGCCCCTGCGCGACAACACGGGCGCAATCATCGGTGTGCTTGGTGTTTCCCGAGACGTTACCGAGCGCGAACGTACTTCTCGCCGTCAGGCCGCCGCGTTCGAGCTGGGCCAGCAGCTTGCCCTGCTGCTGCACCCGGACGCTCTGCTGTCCGAAACGGTGAACCGGCTCGCGTCCGCGTTCGAATACTACCATGTTCACATCTATATGTATGACCAGTCCAGAAATACCCTGGTCGTACGTGAAGGTCTGGGCGCAGCCGGTGCGCAGTTGAAGCGTGCTCGCCACCAAATCCCGGTCGCCGCTCCTCGAAGCCTCGTGGCCCGCGCCGCCCGCTCGCTGGAAGCCGTCGTTGTGAACGACGTACGCGCGAACCCGGACCACCTGCCCAACCCGCTGCTCCCGTTCACACGTTCCGAGGTGGCCGTGCCGCTCTTCCTGGGCAAGGAACTCATCGGTGTGTTGGACATCCAGCAGAACAAGTCCGACTACTTCGACGAAAGCGAAGTTCAAACCCTGGGTATCGTCGCCAGCCAGCTTTCGGTGGCGCTGTCCAACGCCCGTCTGTTCGCTGAAACCGAACTTGAGGCTGACCGCCGTGCCAGTCTGTACGAACTGGGCCGCCGTCTCGCCGAATCGCTGGAACCGGCGGACATCGCGCAGGCTGCGGTGGACGGTCTGGCCGAACTGATCGATATGCCCGAAATCAGCCTGTGGCACTATGAACCGGACCAGGATCAGATCCGGATGTTGGGGGTGTACGGGTCCCTCAGCGATCAGCTGCGCGATACGACCGTAGCGCTTGCTACCAGCCCTGAAATCGACGGCGTTATCCGCACGGGCAACACGTACTTCGAGCAGGACGCCACGACGGCGCAGTTGCAGGAGATGGGCGTCAAGTCGTGGATGATCGTGCCAATCCAGGTTGCAGATCAGGTCATCGGTGTGTTCGGCCTCAGCGAAACGCGCGTCTCGCGTACGTTCACCGATGAGGAAACACGGCTCATCCAGAGCGTTACGGCGCAGGTTGCTATCGCGCTGCAAAACGCGTACCTCTACCTCGAACAGGTTGAGGTGGCAGAGCAGCTCCGTGACGTTGACCGCCTCAAGAGTGAATTCCTGGCCAACATGAGCCATGAGCTGCGTACCCCGCTTAACTCGATCATCGGTTACGCGGAAGTGCTGCTCGACGGGATCGACGGCGACCTGACTGAAGATATGCAGGAAGACGTTGAAACCATCCACGGTAGTGGTCGCCACCTGCTGAACCTGATCAACGACGTGCTCGACCTGGCGAAGATCGAAGCCGGTCAGATGGATATCCGCGTCGAGCCGGTCAGCCTGATGAGCGTCACCGAAGAAGTCTTCTCGACCTCCCGCGTGTTGGTGGCGGGCAAGCCGGTCGATCTGGTGGCCGATTTTGCGGACAACCTGCCCGGCGTCTCGGCTGACCCGCTGCGTTTGCGTCAGGTCATCAGCAATCTGGTGACCAACGCAATCAAGTTCACCGAGCAGGGCAGCGTCACGATCAGCGCTGGACCGTTCGAGGACGATCCGTCGATGCTCAAGGTGTCGGTTATCGACACCGGTATCGGCATCAGCGAAGAACACCTGCCGCTGGTCTTCGAGCGCTTCCGCCAGGTGGACCAGTCTGCAACCCGCCGCGTCGGTGGTACGGGCCTCGGTCTGGCGATCACCCGGCAGCTCGTGCAGATGCACGGCGGCGATATCTGGGCCGAAAGCGAAGTGGGTGTTGGATCGCGCTTCAGCTTCACCGTGCCGGTCGCGGTAGTGCCCGAAGTTCAGAGCTAGCGCCGCAGATACGCGCATTGGAAACGAGTGGGGCCGGTTGGCAGGCGCACACTGCCCGGCAGACCGGTCCCAACTTTGCCCGGCTCTTGAAGAGCCGGTGGGAATGCAGGTACGATAAAAGATAAGCGTGGTCGTGCAACTGATGTACGGCCCGGCTGATAAAGGACCGGAATAGTATGTCCTCGCTGCTTAACGCCGTCGTTTGCACGGACTGCGGACATAGAATGTCGTCCGAGCCGATGCCTGAAACCTGCGAAATTTGCGGGTCACGATGGTTGGACGCGGAGTATGATTACGAACGTGCGGCGGCACAATGGCGCGCCGGGATGGGGAACCGCCCCGCCTCGATGTGGCGCTACGACGAGCTGCTGCCGCTGGTCGAACCGGATGCTGTCGTCACGATGGGCGAGGGCTGGTCGCCGCTGCTGCGCGCTAAAAACCTGGGGCGCGAGCTGGACCACGGTGCGATTTTCATCAAAGACGAGCGTCAGTCACCCACGGGCAGTTTCAAAGACCGCCAGGGCGCGCTGACGATCTCGGCGCTGAATCAGGCCGGGGTGCGCGAGTGCGTGCTGGCCTCGACGGGCAACAAGGCGGCGGCGTACGCAGCCTTCTGCGCGCGGGCGGGCATTCGCCTCTGGATTTTCCTGACGAGCACGGTTCCCAACGAGAAACTGCGCGAACTCGCCCTGTACGGGGCCGAGGTGGTCAAGGTCACCGGCACGTACGATCAGGCGAAGAAGATTGCGATGGACTTCGCCGCGCGGCGCTCGCTCTACTACGATCCCGGTGCGGATTCGGTGCTGGGTCGTGAGGCGTTCAAGACCGTCGCATTCGAGATCGCGGAGCAGCTTGCCCAGCAGCTTCCGGTCGAAGATGGCCGCTGGCGCGCGCCGGACTGGTACATCCAGGCGGTGAGCGGCGGCATCGGCCCGCTGGGCGTGTGGAAGGGCTTCCACGAATTGGTCCGTATGGGCCTCATCGACCGCGTGCCCAAGCTGGCGCTGATCCAGTCCGAAGGCTGCTCGCCCATGGCGGCGGCGTGGGCCGCGCACCAGCCGAAGGCTGAGCCGGTCGTGCCGCATACGCGCATCAGCGTGCTGGCGACGGGCGATCCCGGCAAGGCGTATACGCGCCTGTTCGGGGTGTGCTCCGACACCGGCGGCACCATGATCGCGGTGGACGATGGCGCGGCCTTCCGCGCGATGCGCCGTCTGGCGCGCGTCGAGGGCTACAGCATGGAACCTGCCGCGTCGGTGGCGTTCGCAGGGCTGGAGGCGCTGGTCGCTGACGGCACGATCAAGCCGGATGACGTGGTCGTGGTGAACTGCTCCGGCCATACCTTCCCGGCGGAAAAGCACATTCTCGAAGACCAGTACGTGCTGGACCTGGAGTTCGGCGCGGTCGGCGGCGAGCCGTCGCACATTCAGCTTGAAGACGGCCTCGGTGCGGCGCTGGAACGCCTGGACGAACAGGTCACCACCATCGTCGTCATCGACGACAACGCGCAGGACAGCCGCCTGATCCGCCGTTTGCTTCAGGCCCAGAAGAATTACCGCGTATTCGAGGTCAACAGCCCGCGTGACGGCTTCGATCTCGTCCGCCAGCGCAAACCGGACCTGATCGTGCTCGACCTGACCATGCCCGATCTGGACGGTTTTACCCTGCTGGAAGCGTTCAAGGCGGACAAAGAGACATCACACATCCCGGTGGTGGTGGTGTCGGCCAAGACGCTGACCCCCGCCGACCGTAACCGGCTGGAAGGGCGCGCCGAATCGCTGTGGCAGAAGGGCGCGTTCAACACGCGCGAACTGGTGCAGCACGTCGTGTATACGCTTGGCGGCGAAATGGAAGGCGAGACGGATCCGCTCAGCGCGGCGACGCAGGGCCAGATGGCAGCAGCCCCCAAGCCCTCGCCGGAAGTGCTGCCCCAGAACGCAGCGGGCGACACCGAACAGCGAGACATCGTGGTCGTGGACGACGATCCGCGCGATGCGCGCCTGGTGCGCCGCCTGCTCGAAGCAACCGGACGCTACCGCGTGCACGAAGCGCATGACGGTCAGAGCGGCTGGCGCATGATCCGCGAGAAGCTGCCCGATCTGATCGTGCTCGACTTGATGCTGCCGGACATGTCCGGTGAGGATCTTCTGGAGCAGATCAAGCGCGATCCGGCGCTGGCGGATATCCCCGTGGTGGTCATGACCGCCAAGGATCTCCAGGCTGCCGAGCGCGACCGGTTGCTGGGCAAGATTATCTCACTGTTCCAAAAGGCGAATCTCGATCGCGCGGCGCTGATTCAGCGCGTGGATGCGACCCTGCGCGACGAGTCGCGCTGAGCCTGAGGATAGTTGAAGACGGTTCTACACCCGTGGGCGTGTAGGTGCGCCCCAACGCCCACGGATGTTACACATCGGCGTTAGCTTTGTGGGGAGCAAAGCATGGCTTCAAAACGGATCTTGTATGTCGAAGACAATTTTCAGAACAAGCGCCTGGTACGCAAGATTCTGGCGTCACGAGGCTACGAGGTGCTTGAGGCGGACGACGGTCTGACCGGCGTCGAGATGGCATCCCGCGAGCGCCCCGACCTGATTCTGATGGATATCAGCCTGCCGGGTATCGACGGCGTTGAAGCCACGCGTCGGATCAAAACCTATGCCGAGACGTCGGGCATTCCCATCGTCGCGCTGACGGCAAACGCCATGCGCGGCGACCGCGAGCGGTTCCTGGCGGCGGGATGCGACGACTATCTGCCCAAGCCGATCAGCACCGTGGATCTGCTGAGCATGGTCGGGAAATTCCTGGACGTCGTGCCAGGAAATTAACCGCGTGATCTGACGTCACCCGGTTCATTTCAGGCGCCCTCTATGCGTTCGCGCGGCGAAAGATGCTCCTCCGTCCCTTGCCAGAGGGGCGGAGCGAGGGTGAAGGTCTTGGACACGCGCGAACCGGGCCGGTAAGGCACCCCCGCCTGTCACTGTTTTACTGCGTGCACACCCCTGTTGTCACCTCTATGCCCGGCTGGTAGTCATCAGCCGGGCGTCAGGCGTACTCCATAAATTCGTGCTAAGATAAGTCCATCTCAAATAGGATCGCCCGGTTTTATTGATGTTGGCGCTTCTGTCCGGCGGCGTAAGTCGCACGGTGCAATATGAGTACCTGAAAAAGAGGGGCGGAGTCATCATGAATCGTGCATTATCGCGTTGGCTTTTGATTTGTGCACTGGCCGTGATGGTGGTTGGCGGGCTCGGGTATGGCGCGCGCACCAGCCATGCCGCCCCGGCAACGTGGTACGTTCAGATCTACAGCACGCCGGACTGGACTGGGGCCGCTAGCGAAGATCCGGCGGTGGCCGGGGTGATCGATTACACCTGGGCTGACGGGGTGGCTCCGACCATCGGGGCGGCATCCAGTGTTAACACGGACGGTTTCTCGATCCGCTTTACCGGGTCGGATACGTTTGCGACGGCGGGCGTTTACCAGTTCACCCTGGCTGGCGACGAGCGCCCGCAGCTCATCATCGACGGCATTACCTACATCAGCACGTCGGACTGGGCGAGCGATGCGCTGAGCAGCGTATCGAAAAACGTGCCGCTCACCGCGGGCAGCCATACGATCGTCGTGCAGATGAAGGACACTGCCGGTAACGCGACGATCCAATTGACCTATCCTTCGGGGCCGCTGCCGCCGACCAATACGCCCGTTCCGCCGACCAACACGACGATCCCGCCGACCCTGACGCCGACGCCCGGCGCGGTCTACGTGCCGTCCACGAACGCGTGGTACGCCGAGTTCTTCAACAACCTGGATATGTCCGGCACGGCGGCGTACGCGGGGTACTACCCGGCCAGCGGCCTGAACCTGAGCTGGGGACAGGGCAGCCCGAATGCGGCGGTCCAGGTCGATAACTTCTCGGCCCGGTTTACCCGCACGATCAATATCCCCGCCGATATGCCCGCCGGGACGTACAAATTCTACGCCCGCGCGGACGACGCATTCCGGTTTTACATCAATAACAACGCCGGGGCGGACTACCTGCTGTTCGACTTCTGGGGCTATAAGCGCGACCAGATGTTTACGGCGGACTTCCCGCTGTCGAACGGCTCGTACACGTTCCGCTTCGAGTACCAGGAGCTGTCGTCGGACGCCAGCCTGTTCCTGACGTGGTCGCCGCCCAACGCGCAAAGCCCGGTGCTCAACCCGGACGGCAGCGGATCGGGCGCCACCGCGACGAAGGCGCCGGGCGCGGCAACGTCCACAGCGGTCCCCGGCGGGCCCACTTCGACTGTCGTGCCAACCGGCACGAGCGGCACGGTGAACGTCGCCATTCTGAACTTCCGCGCCTCGCCGTCCCTGTCGGCGCAGATCCTGCAAAAGCTCAGCAGCGGCTTCACGTATGGCATCCAGGGCAAAACGCCCGATTCCACGTGGTTGTACATCAACGTGAACGGGACCCTGGGTTGGGTGATGGCCCAATACCTGACCATTACGGGCGATCTCAACGTCGTGCCGACCATCCCGTACGAGTCGGCGGGCATTTCGCCCACGGCGACGCCCTCGCCCATCCCGGCGATCGAGCTCCCGCAAACCGACGTGCAGGGCCTGACGCTGGCGAATCTGTACATCCGCAGCGATCCGCTGCGCCGCGCGCCGACGGTGGGCCTGATCCCGTGGAACACCACGATTCAGGTGTACGGGAAGGACGCGGGGCACTCGTGGTACCTGATCGCGTATAACGGCGTGGTGGGCTGGTCCTACGCGCCGCTGATCCGCCTGACTCAAGGCGCGTTCAACGATCTGCCGTACCTGGACGGGTCGGTCCCGGTGTATGCGCCCGTCCCGACGCAGGGCATCATCGCGCAGGCGTTCGGCAACATGCGCATCCGCAGCGGCCCCGGCCTGACGTACACGACCATCAGCCGCGCCCAGTGGGGCACGCGCGTCGAGGTGCTGGGCATCAGCGCCAACCGCCAGTGGCTGAAGATCCGCCACGGGGACGTGGTAGGCTGGTCGTCCGCGCCGTGGTATCGCATCGTGCAGGGCAGCCTGTCCGACGTGCCGACCGTGGCGCAGTAGGGCGGCTGGAATTTCCATGATTTTTGCCGTCCCCCTCTTCAGCGTGTTGGAGAGGGGGATTTTTTGATTCCGCGCTGCCGCTGCAACGTGCTGCCGCACGGGTGAATACGCTAATATTTGATTAGTTTTGCACTATTAGGACTCTTGTCGTATCGAATTCTGGTGGGGCCACAGGATATACTCTTTACAACGAGGGTCGAATGAGCGCGTAAATATGTCACTTTCCGAGGGGATTTACACCACTCAGCAGCTTGCTAACGCCGCCGAAGCGTTTGTGAGCGCCCTGGACAAGCTGTTCCCCGAAACACTTTTTGAGCAGTTTTTCCACCCCGATACGATCCGGTCCGCGTACTGGCGGGCGCTGGAAGAAGCGCTTGACGGATACGCCACGCCCGAACGTACGGCGCTGGTGAACGAGCTGATGACGGGGCAGGTCCTGGCGACGCCGCGCGTGGTGGGCGAACTGCTGAAGCTGTTCAGGCCGGGCGACGGGCCGGACTACGCGATCGTGACGGACGCGTGGCGCGGTGTGCTACCCGATGGTGCCCGCGCGGGCACGCCCGACGAAGCGCGCGCGCTGTTCGGCGCGATTGCGGGCGCACTGCGCAGATCCCCCGATCTGCATCTGGTGCTTCAACAGTTGGGCCGCGCGACGTATTCCGCGCCCAGCACGATCCTGGTGGCGCTGGACGAAGACCTGAACCGCTTGCTGGATGCGGCGGTGCTGGCCGGGCCGGGCGCGGTGTCGCGCCAGATCCGGCATTTGCTGGCGTTGGGAGCGGAACACCGGGCGCTGCCGCCCGAAGACGTGGCGACGATGCTGCTGGCCCTGGCGAACGTGGCCGCCTACCTGCCGCCCGGCGCGATCCGGTTGATCTGGGAGCGCGTGCTGCGGCTCGACGATCCGGCGCTGCGCATTCAGGTGATCGCGCGGCTGGCGCCTTACGTGCATTCCTCGGCCTATACGCCCGATCTGCTGGCGCTGGTGGAAGATGCCATTGCGCGCAGCGTGCCGCCGATCGCGCCCGTTGACCGGGTAGACGCGCTGCTGACGCTGGCTCCGTATCTGGCCGCCACGCAGGATCAAACGATGGCCGGGCTTCAGCAGCGGGCGCTGGATGGCGCGCGTGCGATCGGCGATCCGGCCTCGCGGGTGCGGGCGCTGGCCGCGCTGATCGAAAAACTGCCCGCCGAGCTTCAGCGCGAGGCGGTCGCGCTGGCGTTCGATACAGCGTCCAACGACATTTCGAACGAGCTGGCGCGGGCCACGGCGCTGAGCGATCTGCCGCCGCATCTGCCGCCGGATTCGCAGGCGCGGCTGCTGAACATGGCCTACCAGATCGAGTCGCCGGAGGCGTGCGCGCTGCTGCTGGGCCGCATGATCCCGTTCCTGCCGGGCGGGCTTCAGCGTCAGGCATTGGCGGGCGCGCTGCGCGCCATCGAGCAGATTTCCGGGGACGATGCGCGCGCCCGGTCGCTGATCGCGCTGGCCCCGTCGATCGACGCCGTCGGACTGCTGCAAGATTTTCCCGACGGCTTACAGCAGGCGATCACAGTTATTTTTTCGATCGACCGCGAGGACGCCCGCGCCCAGGCGTTTGCGGCGCTCGCGCCGTACCTGTCGCCGGAACTGCTGTCCGAGGCGCTGGAAGCGGTCAAGAGCATCGCGGATGATGCCGACCGGGAAGTGACGCTCAGCCGCCTCGCGCCGCATCTGCCCGCCGAGCTGAACATTGCGACGATCGCCGTCGCGCACGAACTGGGTTCTTCGGACGCACGCGCTGCCGCGCTGCTCGCCATCGCGCCCTATCTGTCTGCGGCGGCGCGGGCGCAGGTGTTGGCCGAAGCGCTGGCGGCGGCGCTGGCGATCGAACGCTGGTACGACCGCGTGGTCGCGCTGACCGATCTCGCGCCGCATCTGCCCGACGATCTACAGCGGCGCGCGCTGCAAGAGGCCATGATCGCCGCGCGCTCCCTGCGAGACGAGGACGAACGCCGCCGCGCGCTGATCGTACTCGTGCCGCATCTGCCCGACGATCTGCTGGCCGATGCGCTGGCCGACGCGTATACCCTGCTCGATCCGCTCCAACGCGTGCCGGTGCTGGGGGCGCTGCTGTCTCGCCTGCCCGCCGAGCCGTCGCTGAACGTGGCGCAGGAAGTGCTCGACACGGCGCGGAACATTACCGCCGCCGCGGACAAGGCCACGCTGTTGGCGACGATGGCGCCCGTGCTGCCCGACGAGCTTCTGCCGCTGGCGACTGCCGTGGCGCGCAGCGTCGATACGCCCTATGAGCGTATGCACGTCTTGACGGCGCTGCTCCCGCGCGATCCGGGTGGGCTGCACGACGACGCCCTGACCGCCGCGCGCGCCGTGCCCGACCAGTCGCAGCGGGCGAATGCGCTGCAAGAACTGGTGGCGCATACGTCCTTCCCGGCGCGGCAGCAGATTCTGGAAGAAGCGCTGGCGGCGGCGCTGGATGTGTCCGACGAGTACGACCGGGCGAGCGCGCTCGCCAGTCTGGCCCCGTACATCGACACCTACGCCGATACGCAGGACCGCCAGCGGGACGCGCTGGAACTCGCGCTGAACGCATGCCTGGAAGTGACGTCCCCGCGCGAGCGTGCGCTGCTGTTGGGGCGGCTCGCGCAGCAGTGGTCGCACCTGCTGACGACGACCGGTTCCTATTCGCTCTGGCGGCGGCTGATGACGTTCCTGCGCAAAGAACCTTACGCGGAGCGGGTGACCGATCTGGCCGCCCTCGCGCCGATCGTGGAGCAGATGGGCGCGGCCAGCGCGACGGAAGATATTGCGTACATGCTGCTGCAACTGATGGTCGAAGGATGAGAAGCAGCGGTTAACCGTTAGCCATTGACGCAAAAGCGCGCTCCGGCGGGTTTCCCCACGGAGCGCGCACATTTTCCGCTTTGGCTGAAGCTCGACCACTGTCGGTTGAGCGCTGTTCGCCGCGCTCACTCCAGCGGATACGTCCAGAAGATCGCCACTTCGCCGCGCTCGACGTCGGTGTTGGTGTAATACGTGCTGCGGACCCCGTCCAGGCGGCAGCCCATGCGCGCGTAGAACCGGCACGCGGGCACGTTGTTCGTCTGCGTTTCGAGCACCAGCGCCCGGTAGCCCATGCGCCGCGCCCAGTTCGCGCCGCGCTCGAATAAATCGCGGCCCAGCCCCTTCCCACGCACTTCCTGATCGAGCATCAGGTTCCAGATGAACGCGGTGCTGTTCCACTCCTGCGGCAGCATATCCAGAATGCCCATCAGGCGACGGCCCCGCTCCGCGACGAGATGCAGGCCATCCCCGCGCAAGAGCCGCTCGCGGACGTTGGCGCGTTCGGTCGCGTCGAAGTCGTAGTCGTGCCCCTTGTCGAACGGCACGAGCAGCTTACGCTCCACCAGCCGCCAGCCTGCTTCGATCCCGCTGCCCGACGTTTCGACGTCCAGCACGGTGTCGCTGACGAACCCGGGGCGGATTTCCACCAAACGCGGAATATCATCTTCGGTCATACGGCGGATCTGGCACGCGTGAGCCAATGGACTCCTCCAGGCGAGGCAACAAGTTCACGAGAATTTTACGTTCCCGGCCTCAGATTTCAAGGATCGGTTACATCTCGCGCCTATGCTAACTACACAACGCGCGCTTGCTGGCGCGCCGGTTGTTCCGCGAAGGTGACCGGTGTAAAACAGAGTTGTCTTCCGGTTCGATCGTTCATACGAGAAACAAGAGGGGGACACGATGCGATTTATCTCACTGCTGCTTGTGCTCGTCCTGGCCGGGCTGGCCATCACGGGATTCGCGGCGACGTCGAGCGCCGCGCCGGACGACAGCTTCCTGCCGCAGCGCACGCGCGTACCGGGTGGATTCCCAACGCCCGCGATGTCGAACCAGCGCCCGACCCTCAACACGGCGCAGCTCGAAGCGACCGCCTATGCTGCCGCGACGCAGGCCAGCGCCTACCAGGGGAACGCGGCCAACGCGCAGGCGACCGCCCAGGCCGTCTTGACTCAGATTCCCACGCTGAGCGCCAACTCGGACGCGGCAGCGGCGACCCTCGAAGCCTACGCGACGCAGATGAATGTGAATCCGACCCAGGCCGCCGCGACCCTGGACGCGGTGTTGGCGGCGCTGCCGGACGATCTCAGCGCCGAGGATCTGGCCGCGCTCGAAGCGACGCTGGAAATGTGGCTGTCGATGGGCAGCGTGGATGTATCCGTCAGCGGGAATACGCTGATCGCCGCCATCACCTACAGCGAAACGGGGATCAACGCGCTGCTCGACGCGGCGCTTCAGGCTGACAGCAGTGTGGCGAGTGAGGTGAATGTCGATCTGATCCCCGGTGGCATGATCGCGGATCTCAACGGTTACACGCTCTCGGACGGCATCGCCGGAAATCTGCGCTTTACGGTGATGCTCAGCGCCGTGGATGGGCGCATCCAGGTCGATCTGGTCGCGGCGTCCGTGAACGGTGCACCGGTTCCGCCCGCCCTGCTGGATCAGGTCGAGGGACTGCTCGTGGACAGCGTGTCGGACGCGGTATCCACGCAGATCGGCGTGTCGCTGGGCGTGGGCACGTACAGCGTCGATGCGCTGACCATCACGGACACGACGCTGACCGCCGTCATCAGCATTCCGGTGGAGACACCCTAGCCAGCATCAAGGCGCGGAACAGAGTATAGTAGGGGCGTGCAACGGCACGCCTTTTTTGTTGGCATCCTTCGTCCGATTTGAGGAGCACCTATGGCACAGGCTCTCCGTCTGCGGCTTCCCGGTTGGCGCGCCCGGTTGATCTTCGCCGCGCTGCTGCTGGTGTTTTCCGAGTTGATCGTCTGGCAGACGCCAACCCATTTTTCGGTTCTGGAATGGGCGGGCATCGCGCTGGTCTACGTGGCGCTGGCCGCCGCCGCCTTCGACCTGATCGAACGCGTACACGCCAACGACCTGTTCAGCCTGCTGCTGATCGCGGGCCTCTACGGGCTGGCGAACGCGACGCTCATCAGCCACATCACCACGCGCGACCTGCCGATCAGCCTGCTGGTGCGGCCACTCGCGGCGCAGCCTCTGGCGTTCCTGGGGGCGCTGGCCGCGTTTCACCTGCTGCTGAGCGGTCGACCGACGGGGCCGCTGCACGCCGGATCGGCGCTGGTGGCCGGGCTGTTGTGGGGGATCTGGGTGCGCTGGCTACCGGTCGTCTCCGACGAGCCGGTCCCGGCGGTGAGCGTGGGCACGGCGCTGGCCGTCACCGGGATCGGGCTGGTGCTGGTGGCGGCGATCGCGCTGCTGGTCCGGCCTGCCGCGCCGATCTCGCCGCGCGGGTGGCGGCTGACGCTGCTCGAATGGCTGATCGTGGCGGCGGTGCTGGTGATCGCCATGGTGATCGGCGTGTCGGAAGGGGAGATCGAGCGGCAGGGGATCGGGGTGATCGGCATCCTGGTCACGTTCATGGGCATGATCCTGTACGTGACGCTGCCGGTTCGCCGTCCGTCCTCGTGGCTGGCGACGCTCACGCCGCGCGCGCCGAATATCCCCGCGTGGCTGCTGCTCGTCGTCCCGTTTTTGCTGGCGGGCTGGGCCGGATTCAGCTTGCCGGGCAGCGGCGACTCCTCGGCGCAGAGCGACATTCTATTCGGCGTGCTGACGGGGATCGGGCTGGTGTGGCTGCCCGGCGTGTCGATTGTGGTCGGGGTGCGCTCGTTCGTGCAGATCGCGCGCGAGGGCGGATAACTACAACTCGCCCAGACGCTTGAGTTCCTCGGTGCATTCCGGGCAGTAGCCGGTGAAGCACGCGCACGCGCTGATCACGCTCACGCCGCGCCGCTGGACGAGCTGGCGCGCCATGCGGTTGAGCAGATCGGCGCGGATCAAGACGCGCTTGCCGCAGCGCACACAGGTGAGGTAGTGCTGTTCTTCGCCTTCGGTCATGCGGAAGACTTCGCGGCGGTGTTCCGGCTCGATGTAGCGGTGATCGACCAGCCCGACTTCCGCGAACAGGCTCAGCGTGCGGTAGACGGTCGCCAGACTGACGCTGCTGTCCTGGTCGTGTGCGAGATCGTAGATTTCCTCGGCATCGAGGTACACGGGCTGGCCCGCGAGCACCTGGAGCAGTAGGGTGCGCTGGGGCGTCACTTTAAAGCCGCGTTCGTGCAGCAGGGCTTCGGCTTCGTCGATGAGGTATGGCATGGGACTGCCCCTCGTTGTGATGGACGATAGGGGAATTATACCACGTCGGGATTGGCCGGCGTGCGGAAAACGGACCTCACCCCCGGCCCTTCTCCAATGCGATTGGAGAGGGGAAACAAGCGAAATTCTCGATGATTTTGTAGGGGCGTATTGCAATACGCCCCTACGCAGCGTTTCCGTATCTTGTCGGTTCTCTGGCTTTCTGTGCCGCGCTTTCTTTCCCCGAAAGAAAGCGCCCGCCTTTGCCCTTACGCCGGGATCAGCGCCTTCAGCGCGTCCAGCGACGCAGGGATGGTGTGCATCGTGTTGGCGAAGGTCGAGGTGAGGCCATCGAGCGTGCCGCTGTGATACTTCAGCACCGCGTCCGGGTCTTTGAGCACGTGCCCGGTCAGCACGCCGACGACTTCATCGCCGGGCGCGATCACGCCCTCGTCCACCAGCCGCCGCACGCCCGCCACGGAGGCCGCCGAGGCCGGTTCGCAGCCGATGCCCGCCGCGTCTACCTGCGCCTTCGCGTCCATGATCGCCTGATCGCTGACCTCGGTTACCACGCCGTCGGTCCATTCCAGCGTGCGCCACGCCTTGGCGAAGCTGGCCGGGTTGCCGATGCGGATCGCAGTGGCGATGGTCTGCGCTTTGACGGGCGTCAGGGTGGCGCTGCCGTCCACAAAGCTGCGGTAGAGCGGGTTCGCGCCCTCGGCCTGCACGATAGCAAGGCGCGGCATGCGGTCGATCAGGCCGAGCGTCTTCATCTCCATCAGCGCTTTGCCGAACGCCGACGAATTGCCCAGGTTGCCGCCCGGCACGACGATCCAGTCCGGCACGCGCCAGCCGCGCTGGTGCAGCATCTCGATGATGATCGTCTTCTGCCCTTCCAGCCGGAACGGGTTGATCGAGTTCAGCAGGTAGACGGGCAGCGACTCGGCGGCGGCGCGCACGATCGCCAGCGTATCGTCAAAGTCGCCGTGCACCTGCACGTTGGTCGCGCCATAGGCCACGCTCTGCGCGATTTTGCCCAGCGACACGTAGCCTTCGGGGAACAGCACCAGCGCCTGAAGCCCGCTGATCGATGCGTAGGACGCCATCGACGCGGACGTGTTGCCGGTCGAGGCGCAGATCACACTGCGCGCGCCGACGCGCCGTGCCTGCGTCACGCCGCCGGACATGCCGCGATCCTTGAAGCTGCCGGTCGGGTTTTCGCCCTCGTGCTTCAACTGAAGCTTGCGCACACCTGCGTAGTCGCCCAGGCGCGGCGTCGCGTCGTACAGCGTGGTGTTGCCCTCGCCGCGCGTGACGTAAGTCTCGGCGGGCAGATCTGGCAGCACCAGCTCGCGGTAGCGCCACACGCCGGAGCGGTCGAGGCGGTCCCAGCTTCCGAGCCGCTGGTCGAACAGCTCGTGCGAGACGGCCCCGCGCAGCGCGTCCAGGTCGTGCTCTACGTCGAGCAGGCCGCCGCACGCCGGACAGGTCACGAACGCTTGATCGGAAGGGTAACTTTTGCCGCAGTCGATACAGCGCAAGACGGTTTGCATGAGGGACTTCCTTTGCGTGATTTCCTGTTTGAACTCGCGCGGCGGATCATACCGTATTTGAGGGCTGACGTCCTTGTACGGAAAGTGCAATCGCCTGCCGTCCCTTGAGCGGAGAATTGGTTCGTTCCGCCCCGGAGCAGCGCCGTTTTCGGGCGAAACGGACAGCCAGCATGAACGCCCGGTTAATAAATGCAGCGTTTTTGAGAGAAACCGGTATAGTCACGCGTATAATCTGGCACAAGTAGGTTCGATCTAGACGCCCAACGAGGTTGACGATGACCAGACCCCACCGCTTTTTCCGCTTCCTGACACCGCTGCTGCTGGCGGCGCTCGTGCTGCCGCTGTCCGTACCATTCGCGCATGCGGACGGCGACGAGAACACGCTGCGCCAGCTCGAAGAAACCGTGATCCCCCCGCGCGACCGGGTAGATCTGGCCGAGCGGCTGCTCGGCGTGACGGATATTCCCGAACCGCCCACCTCCGCGCCGGAACTCAAGGTCGGGGACGTGCTGCCGTTCTGGGCCGATAACCTGGACGCGGATTACCAGTTCCAAATCGACGCGCGGCTGGTGTACGCCACCGAGCACATTTACATGTTCTTCGAGGAAGGCTACGAGCCGGATATGGCCGCCGTGAAGCGTTCGGCGGACACGTTCGAGGAGACGATCCGCCCGAAGGTGAACGAGGTGTTCGGCTCCGAGTGGTTCCCCGGCATCGACGGCGATCCGCACCTGTATATTCTGCACGCGCGCAACCTGGGCAACTGGGTCGCGGCATATTATGGCAGCGAGAGCGAATACCCGACCGAAGCGGTCGCGGGGTCCAACGAGCACGAGATGTTTTTCGTCAATCTCGACGCGATGGATTGGGCCATCGGCACGCCGTACTACGAGGGCGTGCTCGCGCACGAGTTCCAGCACATGGTGCACTGGAACGTGGACGCCAACGAAGATACGTGGCTAAACGAGGGCCTGTCGGAGCTGGCGGCGATGATCGCGGGTTACGGCGCGAGCGATTTCACGCCGGACTTCCTGGAGTCGCCGAACATGCAGCTCAATACGTGGCCGGAAGATGACGACCGCGGCCTGCATTACGGCGGCGCATTCGCATTTTTGGCCTATTTCTACGAGCGCTACGGCGAAGAAGCGACCACTACCCTGGTCAGCGACGCGAAGAACGGGCTGGAAAGCGTGGACGAGACGCTGGCCGCCATCGGCGCGACCGATCCGACCACGGGCGAGCCGGTGACGCTGGTCGATCTGTTCGGGGATTGGCTGGCGACGAATCTGATCCAGGATCGCAGCGTGGGCGACGGGCGTTATGCCTATACCTTCAGCGAAATGATGGATCTGCCCAAAGCCAGCATCACCGAGACATTGGCGCTCAGCGATGTGTGGTTCGAAGCGTCCGCGCCGCAGTGGGGCCCGGATTACCTCGCGCTGCCTGATACCGGCGCAGACACGGTTCACTTCGCGTTCGACGGCAGCGAGGTCGCGTCGCTGGTCCCGGCGGAAGCGCACAGCGGCGAGATGATGTGGTGGTCCAACCGCGCCGACGAGAGCGACAGCCGTCTGACGCGCGCCTTCGACCTGACGAATGTGGACAGCGCCACGCTGAATTACTGGACGTGGTACTGGATCGAAGAAGGCTGGGACTTCGGCTACGTGATGGTGTCCACCGACGACGGCGCGACCTGGACGCCGCTCGACACGTCGCTGACTACGCGCGACGATCCGCACGGCAACAGCTACGGCCCCGGCTACACCGGCCAGAGCGGGGATTGGGTGCAGGAATCCCTGGACCTGACGCCCTACGCCGGGCAGCAGATCCTGGTGCGGTTCGAGTACATCACCGACGACGCCGTGACGCAGCCGGGCCTGATCATCGACGATGTGAGCGTGCCGGAATTGAACTACAGCGAGGACTTCGAGAACGGTGACGGCGGCTGGACCAGCGAGGGCTGGATTCTGATGAACAACCGCCTGCCGCAGACGTTCCTGGTGGAAGTAGTTGCGCCGGGCAGCGATACGCCGGTCACGCGGCTGCTGGGACCGGAAGACGGCACGCAGGGCGAATGGGACATTCCCCTCGCGCCGGACGGCCAGACGGTGATCGTGATCGCCGGGCTGGCCCCGGTCACGACCGAGCCTGCGGGCTACAGCTATACGCTGACGGCAGTGGAGTAGGACGCAGCTTTCGTAGGGGCAATTGCCCCTACGGGGACTATGCCGTTCCGGTGGGGCGTATCGCAATACACCCCAGGAGATCGGGCGGTTTGCGAGCCGACCTCACCCCCGGCCCCTTGTATGATAGAAAGCAAGGAAGAAGAGTGAAGGGAGTCCGCCCAGGGAGA
>NZ_DAISHJ010000033.1:0-43560 GCF_036822615.1 Aggregatilinea sp.
CCGGAACCTACCGAGCCGGAGCCGCCCGTCGCGCAAACCCGTCCTTCCGATCAAACCGATCTGCGCGAGCGCATCGTGATCAGCGCCTATGGGCTGGCCGCACACGCGGGCCTCAGCGCCGTGGCGCTGGGAGCCCTGCCGCCCGGCATCATGTGGGGCACCGCCGGAAGCGGGCTGATCCTGATCGCGATCTACCTCGTCGTGCAGTATTCGCTGTTCCCCGAAGTGCGCCACAAACGCCGCCTGCTGCTGCGCCGCATCCGCCTGCGTCTGGACCGGACCGTCGCGGGCCAGCAGTTGTACTGGAACGCCATCGCCCGCAAGCGCGTCGAGGGCGAAGAACAGCAGCAGCTTGCGCGGCTGAACCAGAATCTGAACTACTACATCGAAGTGGAGCTGCGGCGCTACCCGGTCGCCTACCACGAGATCCCCGGCCTGGACCGTACGCTCGAACAGCGGCTGCGGTCGGCAGGCGTGATCTCGGCGGCGGACGTGACGTACTGGCGCGTGGAGCAGGTCCCCGGCATCGACGACGTGCGCGCCGAGGCGCTGGTCCGCTGGCGGCAGCAGCTCGAAAATCGCCTGAAGACGCAGAAGCTTCAGCCGCTCGTCTCGTGGCAGACCTCACAGCGAGCCGCGCTGCAAAACGTCTATGGGCACAAGCGCCGCACGCTGGCCGCGCGTGAAGCCAGCTTCCAGCAGCGCCGCGCCTACGCCGACAGCGACCTGTCGCGCATCCACGACGAGCTGATCAGCTACGGTGATGTGAACTTCCGCACCTATTTGCGCTGGGTGTTTTCCGGCTGAGGCCGCGTAGGATTACCTTTGTTCTTGGCATTCGCTAACCGCTGATCCCAGCTCGTCAAACTTTTAGGACTTTTTTACCAATCCACTGTTTACGCCCCTATGCAATTCCGCTATACTGTGAAGGCTCACCACACCTCACTGGTGGATAGAGGAGTTAATGCTTCGTGACTGAGTTACTCGCCTGAATTCACCCGCGGTCGGCCTCGTGCCCTCCGCCCCCCGAATCCGCTGCACCCTGATTGCGCGGCTCTGCCGGGCCATGTCTGCCCGGGTCCACCCTTTCGTTTCACCTTTTGACATTCGAACGTCTGTTCGATAAACTCTCTAGATGCGGCATCATCATTAGGAGTGACGCGCGATGAGTGTTTCCGCCTCCCCCTCGAAGAGCGAGTTCTCGGTTGAGAACACCTACCGCTACGACCTCTCTTCTGCGTCTCGCTGGATCTTTTCGCATGTCTGGCGCTATAAGTGGCTGTTCATCGGGGCCATGCTGTGCAGCATCATCGACTTCGCGGCCTATTCGCAGTCGCCGGTGCTGATCGGCAAGGTCGCCGGGGCGCTGCTGGAGTCTGACGCGAGCAGCAAGCTCGTGGCGCTCTCGCTGGGCGTGCTGGCCGCACAGCTTATCAGCAGCATCGCGTTCGGCGCGGGCAGCCTGCTCACGGAGACGACCGCGCAGCGCATGGAAGCCGATGCCCGCCACGAGCTGTACATCAGCCTGCTGGGCAAGAGCCAGACCTTTCACAACCGGCAGCGTGTGGGCGACATCATGGCGCGCGCCACGGACGACGTGCGCCAGCTCAACGGCATGGTCAGCCCCGGCTTCCGCTTCATCTATGAAACGGTGATCGGCATCATCGTGCCGCTGATCTACATCGCCACGCTGCGGCTGGAACTGCTGTTCGTTCCGGCGCTGTTCATCATGAGTTACGTCGTGTTGGCGCGGCGCTATATGAAGCAGTTGAACCCCGTCATGCACGCGCAGCGCGAAGCCTATGGCACGCTCAACGCCAGCGCGGAAGAGACCATTTCGGGCATCGAGATCGTCAAAGCCAGCGTGCAGGAAGCCTTCGAGCGGATGCGCTTCCGCCGCAACGCGCAGGCCTACCGCGACTACTTCGTGGCGCAGGGCAAGATCGAAGCGCGCTACCTGCCGCTGCTGGTCTACGGCATCGCGCTGGGCGGCGTCTTCCTGCACAGCATGCTGATGTACCGCCGGGGCGACCTGGACATCGCGGGCATCATCGCCGTGATGGGGCTGATGAACGTGCTGCGCTTCCCCACGCTGTCGTCGCTGTGGTCGTTCTCCCTGGTGCAGCTTGGCCTGACCAGCGCCCGGCGCATCATCAACATCGTCAAGGCCGAGACGGAACTGGACGAGAACTCCGGCGGCTTCGGCAAACCGGTCGAGGGCGACATCGTGTTCGACAACGTCTCGTTCGCGTACCAGTCCAGCAGCGAAGACTGCGACGAGTGCGAAGCGGCTGTGATCGAGAACATCTCGTTCCACATCAAGCCCGGCCAGACGGTCGCCATCGTCGGCCAGACGGGATCGGGCAAGAGCACGCTGGCGCAGCTCATCAATCGCACCTATGACGTGACCGAAGGCCGCGTGTTGATCGACGGCGTGGACGTGCGCGAGTGGGATCTGGACGCGCTGCGCTCGCAGATCTCGAAGATCGAGCAGGACGTGTTCCTGTTCTCGCGCTCCGTCGCGGAGAACATCGCGTTCGGCGCTCCCGGCACGCCCATCGAGCAGATCCAGCAGGCCGCGAAGGAAGCCCAGGCGCACGACTTCATCATGTCCTTCACGGACGGCTACGACACGAAGATCGGCGAGCGCGGCACGATGCTGTCCGGCGGGCAGCGCCAGCGCATCGCCCTGGCGCGCGCCTTCCTGAGCAACCCGCGCATCCTGATCCTGGATGACAGCACGAGCGCCATCGACAGCGCCACCGAAGACGAGATCCAGAAGGCTATTCGCCGCGCGCAGCAGGGCCGGACGACCCTGCTGATCACCCATCGCCTGTCCCAGATTCGCTGGGCCGACCTGATCCTGGTGCTCGACCACGGGCGGCTGGTCGCGGCGGGCTCTCACGAGTCGCTGCTGCGCACGTCGCCCGACTACCGGCGCATCTTCGCGCGTTACGACGTCGAACTGCCGCCGCTGGAAACCGCCGAGCCTGAGATCGCCTATTCATCTCAAGATGCCTAGGAGATAACCGCCGATGGGCTTCATTATGGATGGCCTCGACGCCGAGGCCTACGACCGCAGTTACAGTGACGGGGTGCTGGTCAAGCGCATCGTCAGCTACTTCCGCCCCGAAGCAACGCGTATGTCGGTGGCGGCGGTGATGATCGTGCTCACGTCGTTGTTCGACGCGCTGCTGCCGATCTATATCTCGCGCTCGATTGACGAGATCCAGCGCGATTCTTCCACGGAGACCCTGCTGCGCATCGGGGCCGTGATCACGGCGCTGGCCGCGCTGGGCTGGGGATTCAACGCCATGCGGCGCTGGCTGGCATCGGTGGCGGTGGGTAACGTGGTGCTCAACATGCGCGCGGACGCCTTCGACGCGGTGCTCAAGCGCGACCTGTCGTTTTACGACAGCTACCCGTCGGGCAAGATCGTCAGCCGCGTCACATCCGACACGCAGGCATTCACGCAGGTCGTCACGCTGACGATGGAACTGCTCAGCCAGATCCTGCTGATCGTCGTGCTGATCGGCTACCTGTTCACGGTAGACACGACGCTCACGCTGATCACGGTGCTACTGGCCCCGCCGATCGTCGCCATCGCGCTGGGGTTCCGCCGTCTGGCGCGTATGACCGTCACGCAGTCGCGGCGCATCCTGGCCGAAGTCAGCTCGCACATCCAGGAGTCGGTGAGCGGCATCGGCGTGGCGAAGACCTTCCGCCAGGAGCACGCCATCTACGAGGAGTTCCTGGACGTCAACCACCAGTCGTACCGGATCAACCTGCGCACGGGCTATGTGTTCAGCGGCATCTTCCCGATCCTCAACGCGCTGGCCGCGCTCGGCACGACGGCGCTGGTGTACTTCGGCGGGCAGCAGGTGCTGGACAGCGGCCTGTCGGCGGGTGACTGGTTCCTGTTCATTCAGGGCGTGGGCATGTTCTGGTTCCCGCTGACCAGCATCGCGTCATTCTGGAGCCAGTTCCAGCTCGGTCTGGCGGCAGGCGAGCGCATGTTCGCGCTGATCGATGCCGAGCCGAAGGTTGTGCAGACCGGCGACGAGCGGCTGGGCGAAGACAAACTGAACGGCGAGATCCGTTTCGAGCACGTGGCCTTCAGCTACAACGACAAGGAACAGGTGCTCAAGGACTTCTCGATGACGATCAAGGCGGGCGAGACGCTGGCGCTGGTCGGGCACACGGGGTCCGGCAAGTCGAGCATCGCGCGGCTGATCGCACGCTTTTACGAGTTCCAGAACGGGCACATCCTGGTCGATGGGCGCGACGTGCGCAGCCTGAACCTGGAAGCCTACCGCCAGCATCTGGGCATCGTGACACAGGTCCCGTTCCTGTTCGACGGCACCGTGATGGACAACATCCGGTACGGCAACCAGAACGCGAGCGAGGCCGAAGTGATGCTGGCAGCGGAGCGCGTGGGCGGCGGCGACTGGCTCGACAGCCTGCCCGACGGCCTGAACACCGAGGTCGGTGAGCGCGGCAGCAGCCTCTCGATGGGCCAGCGGCAGCTTGTCGCGCTGGCGCGCGTGCTGCTACAGAACCCGTCGATCTTCATCCTCGACGAAGCGACGGCCAGCATCGACCCGCTGACCGAGACGCTGATCCAGGAGGGCCTGGACGAGATCCTGGAGCACCGCACCTCGATCGTGATCGCGCACCGCTTGAGCACCGTGCGCAACGCCGACCGCATCATCGTGCTGCGCGACGGCGAGATCATCGAGGAGGGCAGCCACGACGGGTTGCTGGCGAGCGGCGGCTACTATGCGGAACTGTACAACATGTACTTCCGCCACCAGAGCCTGGAATACATCGAAAACGCGGCCTTCGCCGCGCGGTAGGAACAGAAATCGGATGCCGGGAAGGTTTTCTAACCTTCCCGGTTTTTTAGTTCAGCGGCGAAATGGATTATTTATTGCGACTGCGCTGATATTCCCAAATGCGCCAGTCTAGCTCGTAAACCTTGATGCCGGTTTCCCGCGCAGCTTTTTCCAATGATTCCACCGCGATTGCATCGCTGACAGAATAACCTAATACGTCGTAGATGAAGCGGTGAATCCACATATCAGGCTTAATCGTCTCGACGCCCTGCCGCATCACCAACCACTTGAAAATGGCAAAACCGGCTCCTTTAACCTTTCCTTCAAAGTCCTTCTCAAAATCTACTTTAGTGGCCCATTCCTGAAGCTGTTCTTGAGTTGTGACGCCCCGAATCTCAAAATAAGTGACCAACCTTCTCAGCAATTCAACCCGATTCCAATAGTTATATCCCCAAAGATATTGCGCGATCTGTAAATTCCCTTCTTTGGTATCGGGACAACTGGCGAGCAGTTTTTTGAGCGCCGCAAAATCCGATATTTTAATCCGGGCATGACGCCAATAATAATCCATCGCCCGCCCCACAGTTGTTCCCGTCATTTGGAAATCTAGGACGGTTAACAGCAGGTTCTCCACGTAATCGTGAACAAGATAGTTCCCTTGCGCAGGTGGTAAACGCCTGCACTCGGTCACAAGTCGCTGAAACTCCGACGCAGTGGGTTGTGGTTGAACCATGCGGTCTCTCCCTTTCGAGAAGCCAGAACCTTCCCGTCCACAATTCTTTATTGTTAATTTGCACTCTCCGCCAGAAACACCAGCCGCGCCGCGCCAAAGATGCCCGCGTGGTCGCCCAGCTCCGCGCGCACGATCGGGATCTCGTCCAGGCCGGGCAGCAGCCGCGTCCGTGCCCGCACTACCTGATCCAGACGCGGTTGCAGCACCTCCCAGCTTTCCATCACGCCGCCGCCCATGACCACGATCTGCGGCGCGAGAATGACCAGCAGGTTGGCGATGCCCACGCCGAGCGTATAGGCCGTGTCGTCCATGATGCGCTGCGCGGCGGGATTGCCTTCCATCGCCATCTGCGCGATGAGCGGCGCAGTGATCTTGGCCGGATCGCCCTTCGCGGCGGCCAGCAGGCCCGCATCCTCCGCGTCGCGGCCCATCCGCGCGATCGCTGGGCCGGACGCCAGCGCCTCCCATGCCCCGTCGAGGTCTTCCAGCAGCGCGCCGCCGGGCGCGACAGTCATCAGCCCGACCTCGCCCGCGTTGGCGTTATGGCCCCGGTGCAGCCGGTTGCCGAGGATGATCCCCGCACCGATGCCCGTGCTCACCGTGAGATAGATCATGTCTTCGCAGCCGCGCCCCGCGCCGAGCCAGTGCTCGCCCAGCGCCGCCGCGTTGCAGTCGTTGTCGAGCAGGGCAGGCAGACCGAACCGTTCCGAGAGCAGCGCGACGATGGGCACTTCATCCCAGCCGGGCATATTCCACGGGCTGGTGAACACGCCGCGCTTGACGTCGAGCGGCCCCGTCGCGCCGATGCCGATCCCGGCCAGTGCGCTCGTCCGGCACCCGGCCTCGTCCATCACGCGCTCGATCAGGTCCCCAATGCGACGCACGCCGCGCTCCGGCCCCTCCTGGGCGAGCGTCGGCTGGCTGGCAAGCGCCAGCGGGCGGCCTTCGGTACGCTCGATCACTGCCGCGCGCACGTTGGTCCCGCCCAGATCGATCCCAATGGCTGCCTCTGTTGTCATACTTAATAATCTCCGCCGTGCCGGCTGTTGGTGGGTCTTGAGTCGAACAGCGCTGCGATTATACAGAGATTTTAGAGGGGGTAGGATGGCGCAAACGCACAAGTCGGCGCGGCGCGATGGGCGCTGCGCGCGGAGATGCGGGGGATAGGTTGTACGGACCGGCTAGGTATTTTTCCCGTTGCAGCGGTCGTAGTAGTCCACCAGGGCGACCTGGAACACGTTAAAAACCTGGTTGATCTTACGCAGCAGGCGCAACTGCGCGTCCGTCTCCAACTGCGCGACCTGCGGCATTTGCAGCGCCACTTCCGTCATGGCGTCACGGAAAAATGCTGTGGCTTCCAGCCCTTCCGCTGCGGTCAGACCGGCCTGTTCGGAATTTTGAGCGTAGCGCACGGCGATGCTGCGCGCCTCCACCAACAGGGACTGCGCTTCGTCGGGGGCGGAAATGTGCTGCATGATGATGCTCATCAGCCGCCGTCCCAGCTCGCGCTTTTCCTCGCGGTGATCCGGGCTGAAAGCGGCCAGCCAACTGGGCTCGGGCCGGTTGATCAGGCGCTCGCGCGTCTCGACCAGCGCATAATCGTTCCAGACCCGTTCCGTCGTGAAGTTATCGACGGCGTTGTCGAGTCCGGTTTGAGCGACCAGCTCTTTACGCAGGAAGCGGCGGTGGCCGCCAGGGGTGACGTGTACGGGCAGCTTGCCGCTGTCCGCCCAGCGACGGATCGTTGTGGGATGCACGCCGAGCAGTTCAGCGGCCCCCGCGAGTGACAGCCATTCCGATTTTAACGTTGACATGTGGCGTTTGTCTCTCCCGCTGCACCAGGGCAGGTGATGACTTCCCGGTTCCGCCGCGTCGCTCGCCGCGATGTCAAACATGGGGAACCGGTATGAGGGGTTCAGCCTTTTATGCAGCGTTATACATCGGATTTTAACCTTGTTTGGCGTTTTAGCTACAGGGCGTATGTCCTAATTCGTCACCGGTCCGGTACGGCCCCCTGTACGGCGGGAGATGCCGTCCAATATGCCTCTGTTACGCTTAACAGGTGAGAAGATCGGCTACGTTCTACAGGCCGAACGCGCTATACTTCCATTACAATGTACGCACGTCGATTCATATGTAAGCGAACCAGGAGGGACTCTTGATGGGTTTAGCGGACGAGCGGCAGCGCCGGCTCGTCTTAGATTCACTGCTACTGGGCGTTGTCGGTGCGCTGGCCGCGCAGGCGTTTATTTTCCTGCTCGATTTGGCCGACAAACTGCTCATTCAAGGCATCGCTGGCTACTACGCGCCCGGCCTGCCAAATGAAGGGGGGAAGCTCGTCGAAACGATCGGGTCACACGGCCTGTGGCTTGTGCCACTGGTGACCACGCTCGGCGGGCTGATCGTAGGCATTCTCATTTATTCGTTAGCGCCCGAAGCCGATGGTCATGGCACGGACGCGGCCATTAAGGCCGTGCACCGCACCGGGGGATATTTGCGGCCCCGCGTCGTGCCGCTGAAGATGGTCGCCTCGGCCATCACAATCGGATCGGGAGGAGCCGCCGGGCGTGAAGGTCCGGCCTCGTTGATCGCCGCCGGGCTGGGTTCCATCTACGGCACGATACGACATCGGTCGGAAGATGAACGCCGCCTGTTGGTGATCATCGGTATGGCTGCGGGTCTTTCAGCGGTGTTCCGCACACCTATCGGCGCAGCGGTATTTGCCATCGAAGTGTTGTACAGCGAAATGGAGTTCGAAACCGACGCCCTGCTGTACGCGATCCTGGCTTCGGTGGTAGCATTCAGCCTGAACGGCGCGGTGTCCGGCTGGGAACCGCTCTTTAATCTGCCATCCAACATGGCCGTGTCTGGCCTGACGATGTACCTCGAATGCGCCGTGATCGGCGTGGCGGGCGGCGTCGTCGGCGCGATGCTGCCGGTGGCGCTCTACCGCACGCGCGACATTTTTCACGCCATGCGCATTCCGCCACACGTCAAACCGGCGATCGGCGGGCTGCTGCTGGGCCTGATGGCACTGGTTTGGCCGCAGATCCTGGGCGGCGGCTACGGCTGGATGCAGGAAGTCATCGACGGCGGACTCGGCTGGAAGCTGATGCTGGCGCTCGTCGTCATGAAAACCGTCGCGTTCTCGCTGACGATTGGCTCCGGCGGATCGGGCGGCGTGCTGGCTCCGGGCCTATTCGTGGGGACGATGCTCGGCGGCGTGTTTGCCGATATTTTCCACCAGTCGCCTGCGACTTTCGCCCTGGTGGGGATGGCGGGTGTCTTCGGCAGCGCGGGACGCGTCCCGATTGCGACGCTGTTCATGGTCGCTGAAATGACCGGCGGTTACCGGCTGCTGCCTGCGACCGCGCTGGTCGTGGCTCTGTCTTCGATCATCCAGATGACGCTCGTCGCGGGGTGGAAGTACAGCACGCTGCACGAGGCCCAGATCCCGACCCGCACCGGGCGCGATGTGGACCTGCTGGAAGGCGTTCAGGTCAAGGACGTCATGTCAACCGACCTGGAATCCGTTCCCCCGGATATGCCTATCGCCAATCTGTTGGACGAGTTCCAGCGCACGCACCATCACGGCTTTACCGTGTTGGACAAGGACAACAACCTCCTCGGGGTGATCACCGTGGGTGACATCGAGCGCGCGGTGCTGACGGACAAGACCCTGCAAGAAAACAAAACGGTTGCCGATATCGCCACCGTGGCCGGGCTGGCCGTCGGCTACCCGGACGAGACAATGAGTGTGGCGCTGTGGCGCATGGGCGTGCGCGGCATCGGTCGTCTGCCGATCGTCGAGCGCGGCAATCACCGTCACGTGGTGGGGCTGATTCACCGCGAAAACGTGATCCGCGCGTACGAGCAGGCGGTCGCGCGGCGCACCTATACCAGCTACCGGCTGAAGGAACTGCGCGAGGCGCACGAAGGCAACGTGCGCGTCGTCGAAGTAGATATCAACGACCGTCACCCGCTGGCGGGCCAATCGGTGCGCGAGATCGCGCGCAATCTGCCGTCGGACTGCATCCTCGTGTCGATCCGGCGCGGCAAGCGGCTGTTGATCCCGCACGGCGATACGGTCATCCAGCCCGGCGATCACCTTGTCTCTCTGGCAAGCGATGACGCGGCTTCTCAGGCGCAGCGGCTGCTGGCGCCCGTACGATAGATTCACTTTCCCGGCTCGCGTTATCTGTACGCGAGCCGGGTGTTTTTCCGCTGGTCGCCACCTGACCTATCCCCCGGTCCACCACTCAGCCTACTGTAAGTTCGTCCGGTTACCTCATGCCCGCAGGGCGGTTCGCGCCTAAAGTAGTATTCATGTGCGGAGCCGACTTTCAGGCGACCGCGTGTCACGTTCATTCAGGCTGTGAGGCATTCATTCTATGAGTCGGGTTCGAGGCGTCATCCTTGATGTGGATGGCACACTGGTTGACAGCAATGACGCGCACGCGCGCGCCTGGGTCGATGCGATGACCGAGGCGGGCTATATCGCGCCCTATGAAATCGTGCGGCCCCTGATCGGCATGGGCGGCGACAATCTGCTTCCGGCGGCGATCGGCGTGGGAAAAAACAGCGACGAAGGTCAACTGCTGGACGAGCGGCGCGCCCAGATTTTCAAAGCACGCTACCTGCCGGAACTGCGCGGCTTTGAAGGTGTGCCCGCGCTGCTGGAACGCTTGAAGCAAGACGGCGTCCGGCTGGTGGTGGCGTCGTCGGCCAAAGCGGACGAGCTGGAACACCTGCTCAAGATCGCCCAGGCCGCGGACTATATCGACGCACAAACGGCAGCGGACAATGTGGACGAATCGAAGCCAGAGCCGGACATCGTTCAAGCGGCGCTGGACAAGCTCGGCATGCACCCTTCGGAAACGGTGATGCTGGGCGATACGCCCTACGACGTAGAAGCAGCAGGTCGCGCTGGCGTGCCGATCATCGGGCTGCGCAGCGGCGGCTGGCGTGACGACCGGTTGGAAGGCGCGGTTGCGATCTATGACGACCCGGCGGATCTGCTGGACCATTACGACGAGTCTCCGCTCGCCAATGCCGCGCCGCGCAGCGTGTTGGCATGACGCTCTACCTGTTGTTTGAAGGATTGAAACCGGAAGGAAGGCAGCAATGGCTCTAGGCCAAACACTTAAAAATGCGAAGTCAGCCGCGACAAGCGTTAATGTCGCTGACAACGAACGGTATATCTCGCTGTTGGGCGGCGCGCTGCTGGCCCTGGTCGGCCTGCGCGAACGCGGGTGGTTCGGGCTGGCGCTGGGCGTCATCAGCGGCGACCTGCTTTACCGGGGCATAACGGGCCACTGCCATATCTATTCGGCGCTGGGCCTGAACTCGGCGCGCCACTCGACGCGCAGCCGCCAGCGGCAGGTCATCCGCCTGGAACAGACCGTCACCGTCGATCGCCCGGTGGAGGATGTGTACCGCTTCTGGCGCGAGATGGAAAACTTCTCGACGTTCTTTGAATACCTCAAGGTGAGCCGCCTCAGCGATGTGCACTCGCGCTGGGTGATCGACCTGCCCGGCGGGGCCAGCGCCGAATGGAACGCCAAGGTCATCAACGAGGCGGACAACGCATTGATCGCCTGGCGGTCGCTGGACAATGCGGACATCGACAATGCGGGCGCGGTGTATTTCATGCCGTCCGCGAATGGCCGCTCGACGGACGTCCGCGTGGTGATCAACTACACGCTCAGCGCGACCGGGACCGGCAGCGCGCTGGCATCGGTGCTGGGCCAGGATCCGGACCGGCAGCTTGCGGACGAGCTGCAGCATATGAAGGCGCTGGTCGAGGCAGGCGGCAGGGATGCGCTGCCGAAAGATGAAGACGAGTCGCGCGAACGCATCGTGGAAGCCGAGCATGATGCCGAACGTGAGCATGAAGACGTGGTCGAGCAAGCGTCGGACAGTTCATTCCCGGCCAGCGATCCGCCCGGCTGGACATCGACCACCGCCTGATCCGGTCGGCAACACAGGGACGTGGTGTATTGGAAGTCTCCGTACGGGAATAGTCGTTCAGGAGAGTGAAAATGCCGTACGATTCGATCAGTGAACTGCCGGACAGCGTGCGGGACAACGTGCCGAAGCACGCGCAAGAAATCTACAAGGAAGCGTTCAACAGCGCGTGGAAGCAGTACGACGAGCCGGAAGAGCGGCGCGGCGATGCCTCCCGTGAGGAGACGGCGCACCGTGTGGCCTGGGCCGCCGTCAAAAAGGAATACGAAAAGGGCGACGACGACAAGTGGCACAAGAAGAACTGATGCCGCCCCGTCGCCCATGACAACTGCATAACCCCATGCGGCAGGTTCAAGCCTGCCGCTTTTTGTGTCAATCGCCGGGATCGCGGTGCAGCGCGACAAGCTGACGCCCGTGCCCGCTGGGCAGCAGGACGGGATAGAGCAGTTTCAGCAGGCGTACACTGCGCAGCCGCCGGTAGAGCGGCAGCAGCTCATCAACATACCGCCTGCGCCGCAGATCCAGCAGCCCGCACACGTGGTCCGGCACGAGGCTCGCCTGCATGTCGCGCAGCAAGCGCATTCGCAGCGAGCCGATATGCCGCCGGTACTGCGCGTAAAGCTGGTCGGTGAATGGGGTGCGCGCGAGGTGATTGTGCAGGTGTTGAACGCGCGCCCGTTGATAGGCGTCGTACGTATCCGGCAGGCCGCGAATACCCAGCGCATGGCCCATCGCCATCGAGTCGCGCCAGAATGCCTCGCGCTCGGCGGGTGGCATCGGCCCAAAGACGACCTCGTGCGCTCGCTCGCCGTACTCAACCAACATGAACAGCGTGTCGCGGTGCGACCACTGCGGGATCACGCCGCCCCGCGCCTGCTCGACCGCGTGGTGCGCCTCACGTACAGCGCGCACGGCGGCGCTGGCAGTTTCCTCGTCGCCAAAGACCATCGCCTGCGCGAACCGCACCGTCTCGAAGAAGCGGCCAACAGGATCGTTGGGCAGCGCGTTGGTGAAGAACAACCAGTTCACGGCCTTGTTCAACGCAAACTCCGCTGCCGATCCCGCAAACATCAGCAGGATCGCGTCGCTGCTGCCCCAAAGTCGCCGCGTGACGGGGCTGGCAGCGTGGTATACGGCGGCCTCGTGCGGGAGTATCGTGGACTGAGTTTGATGAGCGATCATGCCTGAATCGTATCCGGCAGCCGCCTGTGGCGCTAGATCTCCGGTGCTTCGTGTTCGAGCGGCAGATCGTCGTCAAGATCCGCGATCGCCTCGTCTTCTACCGGGCGCTCGCCCTCGGAGTCGTTCACCATGCCGCGCAGCCGGTCGTTGGGATCGTCCTCGTCAACGCCCATGTCGGATTCCCAGCCCGGTGTGAATCCGGCGCCCGGCACGCTCACGATCTCGTCGTTGTCCATCAGGTCGTAGCCGTATTCTTCGAGGTTTTCCTCGATCACCTCAGGATCTTCGTCATCCGGCCCGATCACTTCGAGTTGGGGCGCTTCGTCCTCGTATTCGGCCTCTTGCTCTTCCCACTCGTGCACATCGTTCCGCGCGCGCCGCGCCGCGAAGCGTTCCAGGTCCCGATCGGTTGGTTTCTGATCTCGCGTACCCATGATTTCCTCGCTAACAATTCGTGTCTCATTCTCCCTCACTGTACCGGACAAAACGCCGCCCTACATGCCCTGTCTGGCGGGTTTGAGCATAGGCCATGTGGTGCATTCCACCCGATTCCGCTACTCTAAAATCAGACGACCGGCTGCGACGAAAGGAAACGCGATGGAACACCGGCAGATGGGAAAAGATGGTCCGCAAATCCCCGCCCTGGGGTTAGGCGCGTGGCCGCTGGGCGGCGGCATGGGCCGCGTGGACGAAAACACGGCGGTCGATACGATCCACGCCGCCATCGACAGCGGCATCACGCTGATCGACACGGCGCAGGCGTACAAGGACAGCGAGGCGTTCCTGGGCCGCGCGTTGGCGAACGGCTACCGCGATCGCTGTTTCCTGGCGACGAAGGCCAGCTTCGATTTTTCGTCGCAGGGCATCCGCGCCGGGATGGAAAACAGCCTGCGCGACCTGAAGGTCGATTACGTGGACCTCTACCAGCTTCATCGCTGGGATAGCGGCACGCCGATCGGGGCGCAGATGGAAACGATGGTGCAGCTTCAGGCCGAGGGCAAAACGCGCTACATCGGTGTCTCGAACTATACGGGCGCGCAGCTTGAGCAGGCGTACCAGGTTGCGCCGTTCCACTCCGACCAGCCGGGCTACAACCTGTTCGACCGCCACATCGAGGCGGACGTGCTGCCGGCCTGCCGCGAACATGGCATCGGCGTACTGGCGCACAGCCCGTTGGCGAAGGGCCTGTTGACAGGCAAGTACACCGCCGAAACTGTGTTTCCGTCCGACGACGAACGCTCGTGGCTACCGTCGTTCCAGGGCGAGAGCTTCCGGCACGATCTGGACGTCGCCGGGCGGCTCGAAGCGCTCGCGCGCGATAAGGGCCTGACACTGGTCCAGTTTGCGATCGCGTGGCTGCTGCGCGATCCGGCCATCACCTGCGTGCTGGTCGGCGCGAAGTCGCCCGCGCAGGTCGCGGACTACCTGCCCGCCGTGGGCGTGACATTCAGCCAGTCGGAGCTGGATGCCATCGACGCGGCGATGGGCCTCGCCTGATTCCCGACCCGATTTTATGCGAACGGCCCTGTTCGTTTGGCAGGGCCGTTTCTATAATGGCGTGCAGCGGAGGGAGTATGGCGCAGGGCCGCCGCCTCCGCTGGCGTTTCCCCCGCAGCAAAGGACAGACCGTTCCATGACTCATTCCATAACCCAATCGTCAGAAGCAGCACAGCCGCTGATCGCCGTCGTAACCGGAGCCGGACAAGGGATAGGCCGCGCGGTGGCGCTCAAGCTGGCCGGGCATGGTGCGCATATCGTGCTCGTTGGCCGCACGCAAGCCAAGCTGGATGCCGTCGCCGCCGAGGTAATTGCGGCAGGTGGATCGGCCACCGTGGTCGAGGCGGACGTGACGCGGGCCGGTGAAGTGCAGCGCGTGATGGATGCCGCAGCCGCCGTTGCGCCGCAACTCGACGCGCTGGTAAACTGCGTGGGCGAGGCGTTCATCGCGACGCTTGACGACACGACCGAAGCCGACTTCGACCGGCTGCTGACCGCCAACCTCAAGACGGCGTACCTGACCAGCCGCGCGGCGCTGCCGCTGCTGCGCCAGAGCGCCAACGCCAGCGTCGTCAATGTGGTGTCGAAGGTTGCGTTGGCGAATCACGGCACCGTGACGGCCTACACCGCCGCCAAAGCGGGCCTGCTGGGCTTCACGCATTCACTCTCCGACGAACTGAAGCCGGAGGAAATCCGCGCGGTGGCGATCTGCCCCGGCGCGGTCGATACGCCGATGCGCTGGGCCGCCACGCCCGACTACGAGCGGCGCATGGTGATCGATCCCGTGCAGGTCGCGGATCTGGCGTGGTACGCGATCACGCTGCCGCGCGGCACGACGACCGGCGATCTGGTCGTCACATCGATGTATTACGACTGAACATCATCCGTCCATTCACGCGTGATCCATCGGGCGGGTCTGTGACCCGCCCGATCTTCTTCTACTACCGCCATCCCCCAACACCTTCACAACGAGCGCAAAGTGGCAGTATGATGGAGGCGGGATCCAGGGGCTGACTTCCACACTTAGGAGCAGTTGATGACGATTTACGGCAGGTTTGACGACACGCAGCGCGAGTATGTGATCACCAATCCG
Source organism: Aggregatilinea sp. (assembly GCF_036822615.1). Classification (NCBI taxonomy): domain Bacteria; kingdom Bacillati; phylum Chloroflexota; class Anaerolineae; order Aggregatilineales; family Aggregatilineaceae; genus Aggregatilinea; species Aggregatilinea sp. The sequence goes on from NZ_DAISHJ010000033.1 coordinate 15,308, forward strand.
CACACGCCGGTGAAGTGGATCAACTACGTGGGCACGCTGGCCTTCGGCGGTTTTGTCGATCACACGGGCGGCGCGCTGGTTTGTAAGCAGGACCCGGCCCTCAACCGCATCACGCGCTACCTCGCGCAGATGCCCGCATCGGAGTTCAAGGGCGAGACGCTCTACCTGCGCCTGAAGACGCCGGACGGGGTCCGGATCTTTTCGCCGTATGTCGTGCCCACGCTCGACCCGTACGACCGCTTCGAGTGTCACGTCGGGCTGGGCTATTCGCGCTTCGTGACGGAGATGCACGGCATCCGCGCCGAGATCACGGTGTTCGTCCCCACCGGCGAGAACGTGCTGGTGCGCGACGTACGCCTGACCAACCTGGGCACGGAATCGGTCGAGCTGGACGCGATCCCGGTCGTCGAATATTCGCACTTCGACGCGCTGAAGCAGCTCACCAACGCCGACTGGGTGCCGCAGACGATGCAAAGCCGCGCATATTACGAATCCGGCGGGCATCTCATCCTGGCGCAGTGCGCTTTCATGAAATGTGACACGGCGGTCAACTACTTGACCTCCAACTGGCCAGTGTCGTCGTTCGAGTCGGATCGCCGCCGCTTTTTGGGCGCCAACGAGTACGGCACGTGGCAGCGCCCGCTCAGCCTGCTAGAGCCTGAACTCGACAGCTACGAAGCGCAGCGCGGCGACAACATCGGTGCGCTGATGCACCATCTGGGCGCGATCGAACCGGGCGCGACGGTACGCCTGATCACGCTGCTGGGGCAGGCGGAAAGCGTCAAGGCGGCGCAGCCCACCATCGAACGATTCCGCGATCCGGCCCAGGTCGATGCGGCGCTAGAGGCAATGGCGCGCTTCTGGAATGGCTACCTCAGCCGCCAGCAGGTCGAGACGCCCGACGCCAGCATGAACAGCATGCTCAACGTGCACAACCCGCGCCAGTGCCACACGACGAAAAACTGGTCGCGCTACCTGTCGCTGTACCAGCTTGGCTACGGTGCGCGCGGCATCGGCTTCCGCGACAGCGCTCAGGACGCGCTCGGCGTGCTGGCGAACATGCCCGGCGAGGCGAAGGATCTGATCGCGCTGCTACTGCACGTCCAGCGGCGTGACGGCTCCGCGATGCACCAGTTCAACCCGCTGAGCATGATCGCCACCGAGGGCGACTCGCGCGAATACGAGGATCGCCCGCACTACTATGGCGACGATCACCTGTGGATCGTGCTGGCGGTATGCGGCTACCTCAAGGAAACGGGCGACCTCACGTTTCTGGACGAAACGATCCCGTACTACGAGAAAGACCGGAACGAGCAGCCGCTCGAAGCGGGCACCGTATTCGAGCACCTTCAGCGCGCGCTGGCCTTCACGCGCGATCATACCGGCGCGCACGGCCTGCCGCTGCTGGGCTTCGCGGACTGGAACGATACGGTCAATCTGCCCACCGGGGCGGAGTCGTTCTTCATCGCCAGCCAGTACGGGGTCGCGCTGCGCGAGATGATCGAGCTGTGCGAGCACCTGGGCCGCGCCGATCTCGCCGCGCAATACACAGCGGATTACGAGGCGATGCGCGACTGTGTGAATACGGTGGGCTGGGACGGCGCGTGGTATCTGCGCTACTTCGACGCAGACGGCTCCCCGATCGGCTCGCGCGCCAACGCGCAGGGGCAGATCTTTCTCAACGCGCAGTCGTGGGCGGTAATCTCCGGCTTCGCTACACCCGAACGCGCCCGCGCCGCGCTCGATTCGGCCCACGAGCGGCTCAACACGCGCCACGGCATTAAGCTCAGCGCGCCCGGTTATAACGGCTACGATCCGAACAAGGGCGGCGTAACGACCTATCCGCCCGGCGCGAAGGAAAACGGCGGCATCTTTCTGCACGCGAATCCGTGGGCGATGATCGCGGAAACGCTGACCGGGAACGGCGATCGCGCGTTCCGGTACTACGACCAGATCAACCCCGCCGCCAAAAACGAGATCATCGACCTGTTCGAGTGCGAGCCGTACGTGTACCCGCAGAATATCCTGGGCGACGAGCACCCGCAGTTCGGACTGGCGCGCAACAGTTGGCTGTCGGGCACGGCCTCGTGGACGTATCAGGCCGGGACGAAGTACATCCTCGGCATCCGGCCCACCTACGCCGGGCTGCTGGTCGATCCGTGCATCCCGCCCGCGTGGGACGGCTTCCGCGTGACGCGCGTCTTTCGCGGCGCGACGTACACAATCGAGGTGCGCAACCCTGAGCACGTGGCGAAGGGCATTGTCTCGCTGCGCGTGGATGGGCAGCCGGTGCCGGGCGCGGTGATTCCGATCTTCACCGACGGCGGCACGCATCATGTCGAGGCGGTGATGGGGTAAAAGCAGTTTTTAGTTGTTAGTGATTGGTTTTTAGTTCAGACTACAGGCGATCCGGGCGCGTGTCCGGTCATCGGGAAACCGCACCCCCAGTCCCTCTCCAATCGGATTGGAGAGGGAAGACAGGTAGCGCCCAACCGGGTTTTGTAGGGGCGGGTTGTAAACCCGCCCTGGTTTGTTTGTAGCCCCTGTTGTTCCCTGATTTCCGCTCCTGCTTCCGCTTCTGTGGGGCAGTGAGCAGCTCCGCGTTTGTGTATATGGCCCGATCCATCCATCTTGTTTTTCCGGCAAACTGCCCGATTCCTATTGACACACGCGTAAAAATACTTTTATAATGAATTCAACTGTTGGGAGCGCTCCCATTCTGGAACTTACATTTATGGGCCCCTCCCGCCTATTTCGGCACTTCAATGCCCTCCGGCATCGAAAATATGGGTCTAACCACGCGGTTTTGGGGCTGCGTGGTAGTCAGTGAGCTATTTTCTTTAGGCATTTTTGGGAGCGCTCTCACCAATGAGCGCACGGTCGGAATAATTATGACGCTGAAACTTGAGGACATCGCACGCATAGCGGGCGTGTCACGCTCTACGGTCTCCCGGGTCGTCAACGACGATCCGAACGTCAGTGAGCAGACGCGCCAGCGTGTCCTTGAGGTGATCGAAGAACACAACTTCACGCCCAATGTCGCGGCACGCTCGCTGGTGACCCAACGCACCCGCATGCTCGGCATCTACATCCCCTACCTCGTCGGCAACCTGTTCTCCGATCCGTACTTCCCGATGTTCATCCAGGCTACCACCGCACGCGCCAATGACCAGGATTACGACGTCATGTTGTGGCTGAAAAGCAGCACCATCACGATGGATCACCTGCGCCGCCGCGTGCTCGACAACCGTATGGCGGACGGTCTGATACTTGCTTCGACGCCGCGCAATGACCGTTTGACCGATCTACTGCTGGAACGCGGCAGGACGTTCATCCTAAACGGGCGTCCCTGGGAACACGAAGATTCGATCAACTACGTCGATACGTCCAACGTACGCGGCGCGCAGCAGGCCATCGAGCACCTCGTCCGCCTGGGACGCCGCCGCATCGCCACGGTCACCGGGCGCATCGACTTGAACTCCGGGTATGACCGCCTGATCGGCTACCGGCGCGGCCTGGAAGAAATGGGCCTCGAACTCGATTCCAAGCTGGAAGCTGACGGCGATTTTACCGAGGTCAGCGGCTACCTGGGCATGCGCAAGCTGCTGCCCGAAAAGCCCGATGCGGTGTTCGTCGCCAGCGATCACATGGCAATCGGCGTACTGCGAGCCATCCGCGAGGCAGGCATGACCGTGCCGGATGACATCGCCATCGTTGGCTTCGACGATATGCCGTTTGCTACCCTGGCGAATCCGCAGTTGACCACGGTTCGCCAACCGGTCCAACGCTTAGGATATCTGGCAGCGGAAGGGTTGATCGGCTTGCTCGAAAACACGATCACCCCGCCCTACCAGGTTTCACTACCAACTCAACTTGTGATTCGTGAATCGTGTGGGTTTCCCGCATGAAGTTTTTTTTCATGCCGTTGGGAGCGCTCCCAATGAAGGAGGTACGTGTATCGAAGAGCGCCGTCGAGAAACGCAATCCTGCCTTTTCGACCAGTGTTTATAAGTGCTATGAGGAGCAGTTACGCAATGTCTAAAATCAAGTCTTTGATCCCGATCGTCGTGATGCTGGCCCTGGTTGCCATGTCGGTCGTGCCCGGCATGCCCGCCAAGGCGCAGTCTGACCCCGTCACGATCAAGATCTTCGTTGGTCTGGGCACGGGTTACCTGCCCGAGCAGCAGGCTGCTCAGGTCGCACTCGCCGATGAGTGGAACGCCAGCCATGACGATATCAAGGTTGAATTCGAATTTCACGACAACGACACGGCCCGTGACGAGCTGCTGACCCGCGTCGCCGCCGGTGACGCCCCCGCGATCGTCGGCCCTGCCGGTGTCCGTTCCGTGTACGAAACCAGCGAACTGTGGGCGGACCTGTCCTCCTACATCGAGCGCGACTCGGCGGAACTGGGCCTGGACGACTTCGACGCCGCCAGCCTCAACCTGTACGAACTGGGCGACAAGACGATTGCCCTGCCGTTCGGTGTGTACCCCTCGTTCGTGTACGTGAACGAAACGATCTTCAACGACGCCGAAGTTGAACTGCCTCCCACCGAATACGGTGCGTGGACCTGGGCCGACCTGCGCGACAAGGCGATGGCCGTGACGCAGGACGCGAATGGCAACTTCCTGGGCGAAGAAGGCTTCGATCCGGACAACATCGAAGTCTACGGTTACTTCCCCTTCTGGACCAACTTCCGCGCCAGCACGATCCTGTTCAGCCCGACCGACGCCGGTGTCCAGCTCAATGACGACGGCACCGTGACCGCGACCTTCAACCAGGAAGCGATCCAGCAGGCGTCCCAGTTCTACCACGACGCGATCTTCGTCGATCACTTCGAGCCGAACGTCGACGCCGAGAACGCCATCAGTGAAGGCGTGACCAACCCGTTTGTGTCTGGCCGCGTTGCGATGGGCGTGAGCCACACCTGGCTCTTCGGCGGCATGAACGATGCTATCAGCAGCGGCGCGTTCACCGATCAGTGGAACGTCTACCCGGTCCCGGCTGCCCCCAACGGCATCACGACCGCCCGCGTTCACGCTGACACGTTCGCCATCATGGACAGCTTCGAGAACAAGGACGCCGCGTGGGAAGTCCTCAAGTGGATGACCTCCGGTGAACCGGCCCTCACGCTGGCGACCGTCTACGGCGCGATGCCCGCTCGCCTGTCGCTGCGCAGCGACTGGGAAGCTTCCTGGCTGGAAGCCTTCCCGCAGCTCAACCTCGACGTGGTCTACGGCGCGCTGGAATACCTCGACGCCCCCAACCACGAAAGCTACATGCCCAACTACGCCCGTGCATGGGACGCGCTGGAGCAGTACTGGAACAACCTGCGCTCGCAGCCGGACTTCGACGTCGTCGGTGAACTGGACGCCGTGAACGCCCAGATTCAGACGCTCTTCGACGAAGCCCTGTCTGGCGAAGCGACCGACTACGTGCCGACCGCCGTTGCAACCGAAGAAGCGGCTCAATAACTCGTTCGCGTAGCAGCATATGCGGTGGCCTTCGGGTCACCGCATATGCCTTCCTGTACTGTCCTCTCGTTTTCCGCAGCACTCTCCGGCTCTGTGAAAACCGAGTGACGCCGAGGTTAGAAGCATGTCCCAAGTCGAATACGCAGTCAACGATGAAGTGAAGCCCGGCGCTGACAGCCGCCGATGGACCCTGTCGCCTCGGCGCGCCCAGGTTTTATGGGGCTATCTCTTCCTTGCGCCGTGGATCATCGGGTTTCTCGTCTTTGTGTTTGGCCCCATGATCGTCTCGCTCTACCTTTCGATGACCGACTACAACATCGAAAAGCCGGACGAGATGCATTTTATTGGCCTCGATCATTACCAGCGAATGTTCTCAGTCGATATCGTCCGCGAAGACGATAGCGGCGCTGTTCAGCTCCAGTCCGGTTATCAAGACGTTTTTAGCATTGCCGATTTTCATCTGGTCGCCAAGGACCAACGGTTCTGGAAATCGATTCAGGTGACCCTGACTTTTGCGCTGGTTTCGCTGCCGATCAATCTGATTCTGGCGCTGACTTTTGCGGTCTTGACTAATACCAAGGTCCCCGGCGTGACCTTGTTCCGAACATTGTTTTACTTACCCAGCGTGATTCCGACCGTCGTCGCGGCGTTCGTGTTCCAACAATTTTTGCGCACGCAGGACGGCTGGCTGAATATGTACGTGCTGCACCCCTTAGGGCTGGGCAATCCCGGCTGGCTTCAGGATCCCACGTGGGCCATCCCCGCGCTGACACTGGTCGGTACGTGGGGCGTGGGCACGGCGATGCTGATGTTCCTCGCCGGGCTTCAGAACGTCCCCACCGAGCTGTACGAGGCCGCGCGCGTCGATGGCGCGGGCTTCTGGTCGCGGCTGCGCCACATCACCATTCCGATGATTTCGCCGGTCATCCTCTACAACCTCGTGATCGGGCTGATCGGCACGTTCCAATATTTCGTCATTGCCTACACCATCACCATCCCGGCGGGACGCGGCGGCAACGAGCTTTCGATGTACGTCTACAACCTGCACGTCTACCGCGAGGCGTACGTGTTCTTCGACATGGGCTATGCGTCGGCACTGGCATGGTTCCTGCTGGTCATCGTGCTGGTCGTGACGGCGCTGGTGTTCCGCAGCTCCAGCAAGTGGGTGTACTACGCAGCAGGAGGAAGGGCGTAACATGGACCGGCTGCGCAGCATTTTAAGCGGTGAAAACCGCCGCGACTATCTGAAGGTCGAGGCGTATAAGTACCTCGGCACGGGATCGCTGCTGATGCTCCTGATCGCGCTGGCAGGCGTCTACCTCAGCCCACTGCTGTACATGGGCAGCACGGCGCTCAAGAGCGAAGCACAGCTTGCCGACCCCGACGACCCGATTCTGCCGCAGACGCCGAAGCTGTATCACTACACCAGCGACGAAACGCAGACTTTCCGCTATACGTGGCGTCATGCCGAAAACTTTGAATACGAGGGGCAGGAACTTCCCGTCTACGAAGTGATCTCGCAGGGCAAGATCTATAAGTATGCGCTGATCGAAGATCGCGGCGAGAGCGGCCTGTTCATCGACACCGAAGATCCCGACGCGGGGCCAATCGAGGTGGATACCGCGCCGTCGAGTCTGAAGGCGTCGATGGCGCGCGAGCAGCTCGAAGTCACGCTGTACACCGTCGAGGTGGACGGGGCCAACAAAATCATGGGCCTGGTGGACGAGCTGAACGACGGCTCGACGCTGTGGATGGACCCGGAGAACGTGAGCGCCGATCCGATCCGCCTGCCCATCACGAAGGATGAAGCGAAGCTGGTCCGCGACGAGCAGGACCTCACGCTGTACAACGTGCCGATCGATGGCGAAACGCGCGAGCTGGCCCTGCTGGAAACGACCCGCAACGGCGCGACCTTCGTCGATCCCGACACGAACGAGCTGATCAAGGTTGACGAGCGTGTGCGCGGGCTCGACCCGGTGTACGAATTCGAGATTCACCCGGAAAACTTCAAGACGGCGGTCGATACCATCAACTACCCGCGCCTGTTCATGAACACATCCATCGTGGCGCTGGTGGGGGCGTTGGGTGCGATGGTTTCCGCGACGCTGGTCGCCTACGGCTTTACGCGGTTTAATATCCCCTATGCCAACCTGCTGTTCATGATCCTGCTGGCGACGATCATGCTGCCCCAGCAGGTGACGCAGATCCCGACCTACATCCTGTTCCGTAAGTTGGGCTGGGTGGGCACGCTGGCGCCGCTGATCGTGCCGCACTTCTTCGGCAACGCCTACAACGTGTTCCTGCTGCGGCAGTACATGATGGGCATCCCGCTGGAACTGGACGAGGCCGCCCGCGTGGACGGCGCGAACCCGCTTCAGATCCTGTGGCACGTGATCATCCCGGCGGCGCGTCCCGCGCTGGTGGCGGTGTACCTGTTCCACTTCCTGTTTGCCTGGAACGAGTTCCAGCAGGCGCTGATTTACATCGGCGGCAACGAGAAGAATCAGGTGTTGGCGGTCGGTTTGCAGCGGTTCTCGCAGATCTATTCGTCGCAACAGAATCTGATGATGGCGGCGGGCGTCCTGACGATGCTCATTCCGCTGATCGTCTTCTTCCTCGCCCAGCGCATCTTCATGCAGGGCGTGGTTATCACAGGAGTGGAGAAGTAATGAAGCGCTTGCTGGTCTGCCTGCTGGTCCTGACGCTCGCCGTGCCGGGCTTTGCCCTGGCCCAAGGCGGAACGCCTGTTCCGGCAGGTGTGACCGGCGAGCTGCTTTATATTCCCTTCCCGGTGGCGATCGCCGTGGAAGGGGATCTGTCCGACTGGGCCGACGTGCCGCACTACACGGTCGATAAGGGGCCAAACCTGTCCGGCGACCCGGCGGAAAACGGCTCGTTCACGGTCGCGCTGGCGGCCAGCGCGGACACGTTTTACATCACCATGACGATGGCCGACCGCAACATCGTGGCCGGGCAGCACGGCACGAACTTCTGGAACGAAAACTCGCTGGAGTTCTACCTCAACCTGACCGGCGATTTCTACGCACCCGTCTACACCAAGGGCATGTATCAGGTCAACATCAATGCCGCTGACATCGGCAACACCGATCCCGGCGCGCTAACGCTGACCGGCACGAACAGCGACACCCTGCCCCTCAGCGGCTACGTCTTCAAAACGGACGAGGGCTGGGGCTTCGAGGCGGAAGTGCCGCTGGCGGGCCTGTTCGAGATCGCGCACGGCGCGGAGATCGGCTTCCAGGCGCAGGCCAACGGCGCGACGCAGACCGACCGCGACGTGAAGCTGATCTGGTCCAATGCGGATACGGGCGACACGTCGTGGCAAGACCCGACGGTCTTTGGCCGTGCGATCTTCTACGAGCTGGGCCAGACCGACGTGCCCCAGCCGAGCGGTCCGCCCGCCGACGATGAATCGAGCGGCGGGTTTGACTGGGCGGGTCTGCCCTGGGGCGAGATCGTGCGCGCGACGTGGGAAGGCTACAAGGCCAACTACATCTTCTGCGGCGAGCAGTGTGGGAACAACCTGGGCCTCGTCTTCGACCCGAACATGGGCTATCAGGCGGTCAGCGAAGGCGTTGGCTACGGGCTGCTGATGGCCGTCATGATGGACGATCAGGCGACGTTCGACACCGTCTACGACGCCGCACACGACATCATGCTCGACCCGGCGACGGGCCTGCTCAACTGGCGCGTGGATAATACCGGCGCGATCACAGGCGAGACGTCCGCGACGGACGCCGAGGAAGACATCGCCGCCGCGCTGATCTTCGCGCAGTCGCGCGTGGATCGCGGCGAGTGGGCGCAGCACGCGGAACGTCCCTACGGCGACAGCGCCAATGCGCTGATCGACGCGATCTACACCTACGAAGTCGCGGACGGGCGCTACCTGACGCCCGGCGATGCCTGGGACGGCGAGGGACAGGAGATTTTGAACCTCTCCTATTTCGCGCCTGCGTGGTATCGCATTTTCGACGACTTCCAGGGCACGGATCGCTGGCAGCCGGTGATCACCTACGGCTATCGCTCGCTGTTCACGACGGACGGCGCGCCGCTGGGCCTCGCGCCCGACTGGTCCACCAGTGACGGCGGCCCCGCCTACGACTACTGCGACGCGCACGGACGCGAGCGCAGCGCGTGCCTGTACGAGATGACGTTCGATGCCATCCGCGTGCCGTGGCGCATCGGGCTGGACTGCCTGTGGTTCGATGAAGCGCGGGCGTGCCAGTGGTCGGGGCGCACCGCCGAGTTCCTCAAGGCGCTGCCGCCGGATCAGTTCGGGCGGCTGTACGACATGGACGGCGTGCCGGTCGTCAGCTACCAGAACGAGATGATGGACGGCATGTGGCTCGTGGCGAGTTTGGCATCTGGTGATGAGGAATTACAACAACAACTTGCACAACAGTTGTATACTGTAACTGGGAACGCTCTCACAGAGGGATATTGGGGCGGCAGCGCGCAGTATTATTTCAACCAGAGCCTTGCCTGGTTCGGTGCGTCGCTGCTCTCGGGCGATTTCCAAAATCTATACTCTTCTGCCGATTAATTCCCGGCGTCCTGCCTGACTGTTCGGGGTGGCAGTCAGGCGGACGCCTGCCCGTACGATTCGAGCAATCCCGGCGGCTTTAAATCCCCGGTGGACTGCGCCACAGCTTACTACGACATTCGGAGATTGGACCTATGCGCTACGGCTCATTTGACGATGTGCGCCGCGAGTATGTGATCACGCGGCCCGACACACCTTTGCCCTGGATCAACTATCTGGGCAGTGAAGCTTTCTTCGGCCTCATCTCGAACACCGCGGGCGGTTATGCCTTTTACCGCGACGCACGCCTGCGCCGCCTGACACGCTACCGCTACAACAACGCCCCGCTCGACAACGGCGGGCGCTACCTGTACCTGCGCGACAACGCCAGCGGCGCGTACTGGTCGCCGTCGTGGATGCCCACCCGCACCGAGCTGGACGATTACACCTGCCGTCATGGCCTGGGCTACACCATCATCGCCTCGACCTACCAGGGCATCCACGCGGAAACGCGCTACTTCGTGCCGATGGGCGCGGACCTGGAGATCTGGCAGGCGACGATCACCAACCAGCGCGCCGAACCGGCCTCGCTGTCGCTGTTCGGCACGGTCGAGTTCTGCCTGTGGGACGCCTACGACGACATGACCAATTTCCAGCGCAACTTCAACACCGGTCAGGTCGAGATCGAAGACGGCGCGATTTACCACAAGACCGAATACCGAGAGCGGCGCGATCACTTCGCGTACTTCGCGTGCAGCGCGCCCGCGGCGGCCTACGACACGCAGCGCGAGGCATTCCTGGGCGCCTATCGCGGCTGGGACGCGCCGCTGGCCGTCGAGCGCGGCGCGTGCACCGGTTCCGTGGCGCACGGCTGGGCCCCCATCGCCGCGCAGCAGGTGAAGCTGGAGCTTGCGCCCGGCGAATCGCGCACGGTGATCTTCCTGCTGGGCTACGGCGAAAATCCGCAAGCCGAGAAGTTCGACCCGCCGGATTCGCAGATGGTCAACAAGCAGCGCGTGCGCCCCGTCATCGCGCGTTACCTCGATCCGGCCCAGGCGGACGCCGCCTTCGAGGATCTGCGCCGCTACTGGGAAGGGCAGCTCGCGGGCCTGCAAGTTTCCACGCCCGACGAGCATACCAACCGCATGGTCAACATCTGGAACGCCTACCAGTGCATGGTGACATTCAACCTGTCGCGCTCGGCCTCTTACTTTGAATCCGGCGTGGGGCGCGGCATGGGCTTCCGCGATTCGGCGCAAGACCTGCTCGCTTTCGTGCAAATGGACCCGCTCCGCGCCCGCGAGCGCCTGCTCGATCTGGCCGCGACGCAGTTGGAGACGGGCGGCGCGTACCACCAATACCAACCGCTGACGAAAAAGGGCAACGACGCGGTGGGCAGCAACTTCAACGACGATCCGCTGTGGCTAGTGCTGGCGGCGGCGGCGTACGTCAAGGAGTCGGGCGACTGGACGATTCTGGACGCGTCCGTCCCCTACGAAAACCGCCCCGGCACGGAACAGCCGTTTTACGAGCACTTGCAGCGCAGCCTGCAATACACGTTGGACCGCCTCGGCCCGCACGGCCTGCCGCTGATCGGGCGCGCAGACTGGAACGACTGCCTGAACCTGAACACGTTCTCCGACACGCCCGGTGAGAGCTTCCAGACGACCACCAACAAGGATGGTGCGGTAGCCGAGTCGGTGCTGATCGGCGGGATGTTCGTGCAGGCCGCCGAAGAAATGGCCGATCTCGCCGCACGCTGCGAAAACGAGGAGGACGCCGGGCGCTATCGTGCCGCCGCGCGGCAGATCGAAGCCGCCGTGCGCGAACATGGGTGGGACGGCGCGTGGTTCCTGCGTGCCTACGACGCCCTGGGCGACAAGGTCGGCTCGCACGAGTGTGCCGAAGGGCAGATTTACGTCGAGCCGCAGGGCCTCTGCGTCCTGGCCGGGATCGGCGTCGAGGATGGGCTGGCCGAGCGCGCGCTGGATTCGGTCGCGGAGCGGCTCGCCACGCCCCACGGCGTCCTGCTGCATCAACCGGCCTATACGCGCTACTACCTCAATCTGGGCGAAATCTCGTCGTACCCGCCCGGCTACAAGGAAAACGCCAGCGTCTTCTGCCACACGAACCCGTGGATTATGATCGCTGAAGCGATGATCGGGCGCGGCGACCGCGCGTTCGACTACTATTCGCGCATCTGCCCCTCCGCGCGGGAGGTGATCAGCGACGTGCACCGCAGCGAGCCGTACGTCTACGCGCAAACCATTGCCGGGCGCGACGCACCGACCTTTGGCGAGGCGAAAAACTCATGGCTGACCGGCACGGCGGCCTGGAACTACGTCGCCATCACCGAGTGGATTCTGGGCATCCGCGCCACGCATGAGGGATTGCGCGTCTCGCCGGTCGTCCCGGAAACGTGGTCCGCCTTCACCGCCACGCGCACGTTCCGGGGCACGCCCTATCACATCGCCGTAACGCGTAAGGGACCGGGCAATGCGCTGGCGCTGACGGTGAACGGCGAGCCGATCGAGGGCACGATTGTGCCGCCCGCCGACGGCCCCGATCCAGTCACGGTCGAGGTGGCGCTGGGTGACGCATAAGCCCGCCCATTCCCCACATGCCTGCTCAAAACGCCCCGGTTCGCGGGGCGTTTTTGCTGCCTGCGGACGACCGGAATGCGCCTTTCCAGCACGCATTACTACGGAGGTGCCGCAGCAGGCGTGACGGCACAGCGTCTTACCCCCTATCTGGCCCTCGAAAAAACAGGAATATCAGCCCATGCGCCCCGTGCCATCCGACCCTTGCTCGCAAGCGGGCTTTGCGCGATCATGAAGGGACGTGGCGGACGGTCTCCGTGGGAAGCCGCCCGGCCACCTTTTGAAGCTCATAGAACTGCGGGCACGCAGGTAAGTTGGGACTCGATGGCTGAAGACGTTCTGGTGATTGGAGCTGGCCCCGGCGGGCTTGCCAGCGCCTACTTTTTAGAGCAGGCCGGTATCTCGTACCGCGTGATCGACCGCGCAGACGTGATCGCTTCGACCTGGAACGGCCTGTACCCGTCGCTGCGCCTGAACACGACGCGGTTTTATTCGCACCTGCCCGGCCAGCGTTTCCCGCTCAGTTTCGGCCTGTTCCCCACCGGGCGCGAGTTTCACACCTACCTGGAACGGTACGCCCGGTCGAACGGCTTCAACATCCACCTGGGCGTGGAAGTAATCCGCGTCTGCCCCGAAGAAGACGGCTGGCGCGTGATCACCAACCAGGGTCCGGCGTGGTATCGCGCGGTGATCTCTGCCACGGGGCGCTTTTGCAAACCGTGCGCGCCCACCTTCCCCGGCGAGGACGACTTCCGGGGCCAGATCCTGCACGCGTGCGACTACGTGGGGCCGGAACCGTTCGCGGGGAAGCGCGTGATGGTCGTGGGAAACGGGCCAAGCGGCGTAGACATCGCGGCGGAGTTGGGGCGTCATGCCTTGCGGCCCGTGCTGCTCTCGCAGCGGACCGGCGTCTACCTGCGCCCGCGCTACCCGTTGGGCCTGCCGATGCACATCTGGATGATGATCGCGGACATACTGCCGGATCGTCTCGGCCAGTCGCTGCTGGACCGGGTGAGCGCCGTAAAATTCGAGAACCTGGACGAGATCGGGCTGAAAGTGCCCAAGACGCCCGAAGATACGTCCGCAGCAGGCAGCACGCGCGGTTACGCGCTGATCGAGGCAGTCAAGGCGGGACGTGTGAAATCGGTCGATGCGCCGCAGCACTTCGAGCCGGACGCGGTCGTGCTCACCGACGGATCGCGGCAGGAGGTAGACGCCGTCATCATGGCGACCGGCTACCAGCCCGCGCTGTTCAATTACATGGACCTCGACGTGGACTGCAACCGCGACGGCTGGCCGGTGCGCGTGAATGAACATCTCGATGACGTTACCAGCGGCAGGCGCGAGGTGAAGGATTACCCCGGCCTGTACCTCGTCGGCACGTTTTACCAGGGCAAAGGCGCGCTGCATAACATGGGCATCGAGGCGCAGCAAGCCGTGCATGAGATCAAACAGCGGCTCGCCGCGACGCAGCCCGAAGCGGCAGGCGAGCGCTAACCGCTCCGGCATTCCCACATTAAAGTAAAAAGCGCGGCGACCGGATGGCCTGCCGTGCTTTTATTTTGCCTCTGAATCAAACCGCTTTCCCGCTGTACTGCGCCGCCAACACCGTTTGCAGCGCGGTGTCCTTTGCTTTGGCTTCCAGCATCAGGTCGAAGTCGCCGTAACGCCCGCACAGGTCGAGCATCGCGTGGAACTCGCCCGCGTCGGCAAATGCGGCATGTTTGCCGGGCCGCTCGCCGGGCGCCTGCGACGAAAAATGCACTTTCGGCACACCGTGTGCGCCGCCCCACGTCGCAAAGACGTGCGGCAGCAGCGCTTCCGGCGGCTGGGGCGAGGGATTCATGCGGTCGTGCAGGTTATCGAACACGACCGGCAGCCCGGTCCGCGCGGAGATCTCCAGCGCGTCCGCCAGCGTATAGTGCCGGTCGTCGTTTTCGACCACCAGCCGCCGCCGGATCGCATCCGGCAGGCGGTTGGCTTCCGCCGCGAAGCGCGCCAGCGCGGCGGGCTTGTCGCCGTAGACGCCGCCGACGTGCAGCACCAGTTTATGCTCGGCGGGCAGGCCGAGCGCGTCCAGAAAGCGAGCGGCATAGGCCAGCTCCGCCACCGATGCGCGGCGCACGTCGGGGTTGGGCGAGTTGATGATCGTGTACTGGCCGGGGTGCATCGAGAGGCGCATGTCGTGGCGCAGCGCAAAGCGCCCGATCGCCTGAAGCTGCGGGGCAAACTCCTGGTCCCAGGTCAGCGTGTTGACCGGGTGCGAGCCGAAGGGGATCACACCCGAGCCGATGCGGAACAGACCCCAGTCGTGCGCGCGGTTGTGCTCAAGGATCGTCATCAGCGCGGACAGGTTAGTCTCGATCAGCGCGCGCAGACGGTCGGGCGTGGCCGACGCGAGACGGCAGGTGCGGCTGGTCGTCACGCCGAGCAGGTCGGAGATGCAAGCGTAGCCAAAGCGAGTCATGAGTCGAGTGTCCTTAAACATGGACCGGGCGCAGTGGATCTATTGTGCTGGGTGGGCGTGAGATGGCTCTGTGCGGCACATGAAGGGCGGTTTAGAGGATATGAGGCACGCCGGGCGCATGGAGGCTGCTTCATAAGCGCCGGATGAGCGGGCCTCTAGCAGTGCGCCAGGCGGGAATTGAGGGACAAAACACAACCCGGTTGGCGGATGGGTTGTGTAGGGGCGTATTGCGATACGCCCCGGTGGGATTGGCGCACCTTAACCTTTAAATCCGGACAAAACCAGGGCGGGTTAGAAACCCGCCCCTACACCCCCCCGTTGGCGCTGCCGCTCTTGAGCCAATCGCTAACGGCGAACTGCGGCGCGCCGCGTTGCTACTGCGCGACCATGGAGGTCGGGTAAACGACCACCTCGGTATCGTCCGCCACGACGACGAAATACAGATCCAGCTCGTTGCCGAAGCAGTCCCCCACGGTGATGTCGTACGCATCGGGCGCGACTTCCCACCACGCGTACAAACCCGAGGCGAGGCTGGTCACGCCTGCGCTGGGCAGCCAGTCATCGCCCCAGTCGTCGCTGCTCGACGGGCTGATCCACACCCCGCACAGATCCGTGCCGCTGGCGTTGGTGATCGTCAGCACGGGCATGGTGTCGCCGGGCGAAATGCTCGGCGTGTCCGGCCCGGAGCCGTTGCGGTAGGCGCGCAGGCGGTACGAGCCGGAGGTCGTGCCGTTTTCCAGGTCGTAGCGCGTCGCCACCACCATATACAGATCGGTAGTCGGGAAGGTGTAGGTGATCGTCGCATCCGTGCCGCCCAGACTGTCATCGTCCTCGGCCAGCACAACCCCGCCATTCGGCGTCATCAGGCCCAGGTACGCGTCCAGATCGCCGCTCAGCGCTTCCATCGTAAAGGTGATCGTCTCGTTGGCTCGGGCGTCGATCGTCCACAGCTCGTAATACGTCCAGTCGCTGATCTGCCCCTCGATCTCGTCCACGGCGGCGGTATCGTCCGGCAGCGAATTGGGCGTCACCGGGACGATCACCGTCGGACCGTCGCCCATCTCCGCGCCGTATAACTGCTGCGCCCCCGCGATGTCATCCGGCCCCAGCGAGATGTGATCGGTCAGGTACGGGAACATGATCGCGTTGGGATCGTCAGTGTGGTCCAGCCCGATGGCGTGCCCGATCTCGTGCAGCGCCGTCGCGTAAAGGTCGCTTTCGCTGCCGACCGCCCAATATTCCGCGTCGTCAAAATACATGTCGCCGCCATAGCTGGGGAAGTAGGTGTATGCCAGCACGCCGCCCGGCTTGCCGAATCCGTCGCCCACCTGCGACCACTCGATCTCGATGTCGGCCCGCGCAGCGCTCGAAGCCTCGCTGAAGCTCAGCGCGATGATGCCATCCCAGGTCGCAAACGCCTGCCGCACGAGACTTTGCGCCGTCGCGCAGTCGAGCGTGGAAGGGCAGTTGTGGAAATAGTAGGTGATATCCGTTTTATCCCAGCGATCCACCAGCGAATACCGGCTCGAACCGGTTTCGCCGGGCAGCGGGTAGGTGTCGATGGGCGTGGGCTTGTCGTCGCCGGACTGGGCGAAAGCGGGCAGCGGGAACAGCAAGGTGACGATCAGCAGAATGCCGAGGACGGACGAACTCACTTTGGTCATGGCCGGAACCCTTTCCGCGAACTTATCCTTCGTTTCGAAACAGCCGGGGCCAGCAGATCGCCCGCGCTGTGGAGGCATCGCTAACAGGTCTGAACCGGTCGATAGCGCGCCAGCTTCACGACGCTGAAACCAGTATCGCGCCCCGCCGTGACCGCAGCGTGACTGCCGGAAATCCGGCCCTGAGCCAGCCTTACCCACTCGTGACGGAGAAACATTATGATATGCATAGATGCTCACACGCACGGGCTGCCAGACGTCACCGCACGCCAGCGGGTGACCGGACAGTCTGAAACAGGAGAGGGACATGGCTTACTACGTTTGCGCAACCTGCGGTACGCAGTTCCCCGACAGCGACGCGCCGCCGGTAGAGTGCCCGATCTGCCAGGATCAGCGGCAGTATGTCGGGGCGGGCGGGCAGCAGTGGACCACGCTGGACGCGCTGAAGGCCAAACATCACAACCACATCGCGCCGGAGGAACCGGACCTCTACGGCATCGGCATGGAACCGGGCTTCGCCATCAACCAGCGCGCGCTGCTCATCCACAGGCCGGAGGGCAACATCCTGTGGGACTGCATCACCGTGCTGGACGACATGGCGATCATGACGATCAATGCCCTGGGCGGCATCAAAGCCATTGCCATCTCGCACCCGCACTACTATTCCGCGATGATCGAGTGGAGCCATACCTTCAACGCGCCGATCTACCTGCACGCAGCCGATCAGCAGTGGGTGATGCGCCCCGATCCGGCAATCCGGTTCTGGGACGGCGATACCTGCCCGCTGGGTGACGGGATCACGCTGGTGCGCTGCGGTGGGCACTACGCGGGCGGCACGGTGCTGCACTGGGAAGTGGGCGCGGAGGGGCGCGGCGTGCTGCTGACCGGGGACATCATCAACGTCGTGTCGGACCGGCGCTACGTCAGCTTCATGTACAGCTTCCCCAACCTGATCCCGCTCAACGCCCGCGCCGTGCGGCAGATTGTTGAAGCGGTCGAACCCTTCGAGTATGATCGCATTTACGGTGCGTGGTGGGGCCGCGTGGTCACGGACGACGCCAAAGAAGCGGTTCGCCGCTCGGCGGATCGATATATCCGGGCAATCGAAGACGGTCTGCCCGCGTAACAGGACAAAACCACTCATGGCAAAGGCAACCATCCGGTTTTATGCGGACCTGAACTTTTTTCTCCCCCAAAACCGGCGGCAGGTTGCCTTTACCCTCCCCTTTGCGGCGCACCAATCGGTCAAAGACCTGATCGAGTCGCTCGGCGTACCGCACACCGAGGTCGAGCTGATCCTGGTCAACGGCGAGCCGGTCGATTTCAGCGCCCTGCTGAACGACGGCGACCGGATCAGCGTGTATCCCACGTTTGAAGCGCTCGACGTGACGCCGCTGCTGCGCGCCCGCTTCGATGCGCAGCACCGCCCCGGCTTCGTGCTCGACCAGCATCTCGGGCGGCTGGCGGCCTATCTGCGCGCACTGGGCTTCGACACGCTTTACCGCAACGACTACGACGATCCCGAACTGGCCGAAACGTCTGATCTGGAAGAACGCATTCTGCTCACGCGCGACCTGGGCCTGCTCAAGCGCCGCCGCGTCACGCACGGCTACTACGTGCGCTCGACCGATCCGCGCCAGCAGGTGTCCGAAGTGGTGCGCCGCTTCGACCTGTACCACCTGATCGAGCCGTTCCGCCGCTGCGTGCACTGCAATGCCCCGCTGGAATCGGTCGATAAGGCCGACGTGGCGGACCAGTTGGAACCGCGCACGCTCGAATATTACGACGAGTTCCAGCGCTGCACGGGCTGCGGGCGCGTGTATTGGAAAGGCTCGCACACAGTGCATATGCAGCAGCTCATCGACGACCTGCTGCGCGAGGGCCTCGCGGAGTAGCCCCGCCGCATACCATCTTTCGCGGCTATTTGTGATTTTTATCACTTAATACCCGATCCGGCACAACGCCGCCTCGACCGTCCCCGTATAGGTATGTGAGTGAACGACTTCTTGAGGAGGCAGTCATGGATCACGGAATCGAGTACGCTCACCAATTCCCCGCCCTCGCGGCATATATGGACGATGCCGATCACATCGACATCAAGCACATTGACGCGCGGTTGGATCTGCGCGCGTTCGTCGCCGCGACGATGTCCTACGAGCCGGGCTGGATGGTTGCGCTGTACCGCATACGCGAGCGTCTCGTGCGGGTGTTGGGCATTCCGTCCGACGGCGTGCCGATCGGCCAGGGACAGACCCGCCCGGAGGATCTGGTCTTCGCGCCGGGCGGCAAGGTGTCGTTCTTCAATACGCTGGCGGCGGAAGAGGATCGCTTCTGGCTGGGCGCCGTCGATGATACGCACCTGAGCGCCGGGGCGGCCATCGTCGCGGAGCCGCTGGGTGAGGGCGTCAACCGCTTCTACACCATAACCGTCGTGCATTATCACAACCAGCGCGGGCGGGTCTATTTCAACATCATCCGGCCCTTCCACCATCTCGTCGTGTATACCTCGATGCGCAGCGCCATCCGACGCAGCCACGCCGCCGCCTAAGCGCGCGATCCGGTCCATGCTCCCAAAGCCCTATGCCGCGCATGGGGCTTTTTCGTGCCTGTTCGCCTCACGAGTTACTCAGATTTGTGATTTTTATCACTTCTTTATCGATCCCGGCGCAACGTGACATTTGCCCACTTCGTAATAAGGAGTAGTTGACCTTTGAGGAGGGACACCATGGAAACAACCACCATCACCGACCAGGACCGCGAACTCGCCAAGCGATGCGTGAACTGCCCCGTCTGCCGCCGCGCGCGTGACAAGCAGAAGGGCGTCGCCTATTTCTTCGTGAAGAACATCGAAGGCAGCTTCTGCCCGGCCTGCCAGGCCTACGAAAAAGTCTACGGGCGCAAGGCGCACAAAGCGCTCAAATCGTAAAGTCCGCCATCCGACCGCTGCGGGGAGCACATCATGAACGCCCTTCACGTGACAACCTGGGAATACAACCTGCTGGCGCTGGCCTCCGACGTACGGGCCATCACCGCCGCCCCCGCCGGGTTGGACGTGGACCCCACGCTGTTGGAGAACGCCTACGCGCACTGTGAGGCCCTGACCGCCGAGCACAGCCGGTCGTTTTCGCTGGCCTCACGCTGGATGTCCGGCGATAAGCGCCGCGCAGTGCGCGCACTCTACGCCTTCTGCCGCACCACCGACGACCTCGTAGATCACGCCCAGGGCGACGCGGCGGGGGCGTTGGTCGCGTGGCGCGAGCGGGCGCTCTCGCCCGAGCCGACGCTGGACGATCCGGTCGCGCTGGCCTGGGCTGACGCGCGCCTGCGCTATCACATCCCGCTGCACTTCGCGGAACAGCTCATCGACGGTGTGGCGCGCGACCTTCAGCAGTCGCGCTACGACACCTTCGCGGAGCTGGCGGCCTATTCGTACGGCGTCGCCTCGACGGTCGGGCTGATGAGTATGCACATCATCGGCTTCGCGGGGTCGGCGGCGCTGCCCTACGCGATCAAGCTCGGCGTCGCGCTCCAGATCACCAACATCCTGCGCGACGTGGCCGAAGATTGGGACGCGGGGCGCGTCTATCTGCCACGCGAAGATCTGGCCGCGTTTGACCTGACGGATGATGACCTTGCGCGCGGGCAGGTGGACGATCGCTGGCGCGCGTTCATGCAGATGCAGATCGCGCGCAACCGCCGCCTGTACGCCGAAGCGGAGCCGGGCATCGCCCTGCTGAACCGCGACGGGCGTTTCGCGGTGGCCGCCGCGAGCGGCCTCTATCGCGCCATCCTGCGCGACATCGAAGCGCACGACTACGACGTTTTCTCCCGTCGCGCCCACGTGGGCACGCTGGGTAAGCTGGTACGCCTGCCGGGCATCTGGCAGCACAGCCGCTAGCACGAAGGACCGACGATCATGCAGCAGCGTTACGACATCATCATCGCGGGCGGCGGGGTGGCCGGGCTGAGTCTGGCCTACGCGCTGACGCAAAGCCCGCTGCGCGATCGCTCGATCCTGATCGTGGAGCGCAGCATCGCGCAGACCGCCAACCGCACCTTGAGCTATTGGGCGGACCGTCCCACGCCGTTCGACGCCATCGCCGCGCGCAGTTGGGACCGCCTGCAAATGATCCACGAGGATGGCAGCGCGCAGGCCATCGGCCTGGACGAGTACCGCTACCACACGGTGCGCGGCGAGGATTTTGTCGCCTTCGTGCACCAGGCGATCGCGGCCTGCCCGCATGCGGAGATCGTGACGGGCACGGTCGAGGCCATCGAGGACGGCGCGCACGGCGCAGCGGTGACGATCGACGGGCAGCGCGTGCAGGCGACGTGGGCCTTCGACAGCCGTTTCCGTCCCAGTGACTGCGACCCGGATGGCACGGCCCGCACGCTGTACCAGCACTTCAAGGGCTGGGAGATCGAAACGGCGGAACCCGTCTTCGATCCCGGCGTGGCGACGCTGTTCGACTGCCGCCTGCCGCAGCGCGGCGAGTGGCGCTTCTTCTATGTGCTGCCCTACACCGAACGGCGCGCGCTGGTCGAGGTGGTGGCGCTCAGCCGTGACGGGTTCGACATGCTGCTGCGCGGCTACATCGAGCGCACGCTGGGCATCAGCCAGTACCGCGTGCTGGCGAAAGAAGCCGGGGTCACGCCGCTGAGCGACTGGCGCTTCCCGCGCCGCGCCGGGCGGCACGTCATGACCATCGGCGTGCGCGGCGGGCAGGTGAAGCCCTCATCGGGTTACGCCTTCCAGCGCATTCAGGACGACTCGGCGGCGATCGTGCGCGCGCTGCTGCACGACGAGGATCCGTTCGGCGTGCGCGAAAGTCGCTGGTTCCCGCGCCTGTGCGACGCGGGCACGCTGCGCGTCATGGACCAACGCGGTGAGTGGCTGAATCCGCTGATGGCCGGGCTCTTCGCGCAGAACCCGCCCGATCGCATCCTGCGCTTTCTGGACGAGCGCGCGGGCTGGATCGAGCGGCTGGCCGTCGGCGCGTCGGTGCTGTCGGTGCTGGTGCGGCAGGCGCTCACGCCGCGTCCCGCCGTGCCGCAGCCTCGCCCGGATTGGTGCCGCACGACGAGCCAGTAACACGCCATGTTTCGTAGGGGCATATCGCATGCGCCCACAGACCCGACCGCACCCGTAGGGGCAATTCATGAATTGCCCCGTCGCAGACCGCTGGGTATCCGTTTTTCTCCCCTCTCCAATCAAGTTGGAGAGGGGTCGGGGGTGAGGTGATTTGCGCCCCTGCCCGGCCCAACGACCAGACATTAAAAACCAATCACGAGCACGATCAGGAGCAAGCACATCATGGGGCGTTCACATTCAACCGCACTCGTCATCGGCGCAGGCATAGGCGGCATCGCGGCAGCGGCACGGCTGGCGCAGCAGGGCTATAGCGTCACCGTGCTCGAAAAGAACGCCACCCCCGGCGGACGGTGCAGCCGCATCATGCACGACGGCCACCGCTTCGACGTCGGCGCGACGCTGTTCCTGATGCCGGAAGTCTTCGCGGAGACGTTCGCGGCGCTCGGCGAGCGCATGGAAGATCACCTCGATCTACGGCGCATCGACCCGACTTACCGCATCCACTTCCACGACGACACGACCCTGGCGCTGACCGCCGATCTGCCCGCGATGCAGGCGCAGGTCGAGGCGTTGGAGCCGGGCAGCTTCGGCGGGCTGCTGCGTTATCTGGCCGAGGGCGAGCGCCACTACCGTCTCGCGCTCGAAAAGTTCGTAGGGCGCAACTTCACCCACGCCGTGCAGTATTTCAATCCCGCCAATCTAAAGCTGATCTGGCAGATGAAGCCGCTCGCCAAGCATTACAACCACATCGGGAGCTTCTTCAAACATCCGTACCTGAAGGCAGCGTTCACCTTCCAGAACATGTACCTGGGCCTCAGCCCGTTTGACGCCCCGGCAACGTACTCGCTGCTGCAGTACACCGAGCTGGGCAACGGCGTGTGGTTCCCCATCGGCGGCATGTATGCCGTGATCGAACGCCTGGAAAGCATCGCCCGCTCGAAGGGCGTGCGCTTCATCTACAATGCGCCGGTGACCCGCATCGAGACGGACGGATCGCGCGCGACGGGCGTCACGCTGGTCGACGGATCGCGCCTGGAAGCGGACGTGATCGTCGCCAACGCCGATCTGCCGACTGTGTACCGCAATATGCTACCGGACGCGCGCGCCGCGCAGAAGCTCGACCGCAAGCAGTACACCTGCTCAGCGATCATGTTCTACTGGGGTGTCGATAAGCGTTACGATCAGTTCGGGCTGCACAATATCTATCTGGCGGAGGACTATCGGGGCAGCTTCGACCAGATCTTCAAGCAGCGCGGCCTGCCCGACGAGCCGAGCTTCTACATCCACGCGCCCGCGCATATCGATCCGGGCGCCGCTCCGGAAGGCCAGGATACGCTGTTCGGGCTGGTCCCGGTGGGCCACCTGGACGCCGCGCACCCGCAGGACTGGGACGCGCTGCGCGACCGCGCCCGCGAGGCGATCTTCGCGCGGCTGGCGCAGGACGGCATCACCGATCTGGCGCAGCACATCAAGTTCGAGCTGACGTGTTCCCCGGTCGAGTGGGAGCAGAATTACGGGCTGGCGAAGGGCGCGACGTTCGGCCTCAGCCATACGCTGTTCCAGGTGGGCTATCTGCGCCCGCACAACCGCCACGCCCGCTACCGCAACCTGTACTTCTGCGGATCGAGCACGCACCCCGGCGCGGGTGTGCCGATGGCGCTGCTCTCGGCGCGGCTGGTGTCGGAACGCATCGCGCAGGAGATCCGCGCACCTCACGCCATCCGGCGCACGGCGACGGTTCCGGCGGTCAGTGGGTGAGCACCGCCGCTGACAACCGTAAGTAACACACAGGGGCAGCCCGTTGAGTGGGCTGCCCCTTCTCATTTCCCTAATTCGTGAAACAGACTGGCACAAGTATCTATTTGACCCGATACTTCGTGTCGTGAACAGGTTCTAGGAGGAAATATGCGACGTTTACTTATCCTGTGCATGGTCTTATCTTGCATTGCAATCGGGTCCCCTATCTCGGCACAAGGTGATCCGCAGCGGATCACGCCTGAAACTGTTGACCACCTGACGTCGCTTGCACACTTTGGACGCGGACAAGTAAGGGTAGCCGGCTGGACACCGGATAATTCTCGATTTGTGCTGGCAGGGATTCAGGGTCTTTGGTTCTATGATGCGCAAGACCTGGATGCAGACCCAAACCTGGTAGTACCTTTTCCCGGTTGGGTCTGGAACTTTGCCATTAGCCCGGATGGTCAAACAATAGCGATGGCTAACCCAAATGGCTCCCTATATACAGGCGAGTTCAATCCTGATGCCCAAGAAATCACAGATGTCACACTGCTAGAGGAGTCGGTAAGAGACTTTAGCTTCAGTGCGAACAGTGAATGGTTGGTCACCCTCACCAACACGGGGTTAACGGGTTGGCGGGTAAAAGGTGGGCACGACAATGAGCCGTTATTCGGACGTCTTGAGGGCGACCCGAATGATGCTTTAGCCAGCCTGTTCGGCCTTCAGGCGCTTGCGTTGAGTCCAGACAACTCGACGGTCGCTCTCTTGGTTGGGAGCAGTGTACGGATGATGGATTTGGATTCAGGCACAATACGTGTATTGCTTGATGTCCAGGCGAATCCCGAACTGGAAGAGTATTTAATGCCGGAAGATGTCGCCTTCAGTCCCTTGGGTGATTTATTGGCCATTACCTGGGCGGCGGGGCAACTGACGTTAGTCGATGCCGCGAGTGGTGCTATCGATCACGTCATCCAAACCCATGGAAATCTTCAGCAGGTGTCATTCAGCCCTGACGGGCAGATGGTAGCATGCGTATGGGCTTCCATGATAAGGGGCGGCGGATTTGCGGTTAAAGTGTGGAACAGCTCGACAGGCGATCTGGTTGCTACACTGGATTCAGCCAACCTCCCAGACTCGTTCGCCTTCAACCCAGATGGTACTCAGGTTGCAATCGTCGAAGGCTTTATCCCTCACGTATGGGATATCGCCACGCAAACCCAAATCGCACTGCCCGACGTACACAGCGGTCCGTTTTGGGCAGTAGCGGTACATCCTGAGGGAGACCAAATTGCTGTAGGCAGCCGGGATGGTATTGCGCGCATCTTTGATATTAAAGGCTTTACAGTGCTGCAGAAGTTTGATGGCAAAGCGGGGCCGGTTGTTGATGTGGCTTATAGTCCAGACGGCGCGTTGTTGGCTACTACGGCTGCTGACGGGAATGTGCGCCTATGGGATGTTGTTACAGGTGAACTGAACACAGTTTTGGAAGGTAGTGGCGCACAGGTAATCGGTATTGCTTTTGACTCTGCGGGAGAACTGTTGGCAGGCGGTGGAATAAATGCTACGCTCCGCCGCTGGGACGTTTCAACCGGTCAAGAAATCGACGTGCTCTGGCAGACGACCGCTCTAGAGGCGCTATTTGGTGTAGCATTTAGCCCTGACGGAAGCTTGCTGGCTGCAGGAAATACAAAAGTAAACGATCCGTCTGCTGCTCATGAGGTAAAGGTGTGGGACGTAAATACCGGCGCACAAACTACCTCGTTGATGCATCCGGGGGCAGTCAGCGGGCTGGTGTTTCATCCCACTCGTCCCCAATTGGCCATTAGTCACACGACCACTCTGACGGCAGATGTGTTGGGGTATCAGGAAAACGTGTTTAAGGATGCAAGGACTACCATCTGGTTATGGGATGCAGAATCCGGCAGCGAACAGATCTTCGCGCAACTGAGTGGGTCCGTTAGTGATTTGACATTTAGTCCCGACGGTAGGCTTCTGCTAGGCATTGAGGGAACACACCTCCATATTTGGGACTTTGAAAGCGGAAATGAATTGGCTGTGCGAGAGATCGCCCCTCCGATTGTCTTCACCGATATCGCGTTTGTGCCAGACGGAACTCTACTGATAACAACAAGTGATGATGGCATCATTCAATTGTGGGGCATCTCTTGAAACCGGCTGTCTGATTTTATCCGTGCATCAAGTCAGTAAGCGCCACAGTTGCCCACCATAAGCATGACACAGGGGCGGCCCGCTGGATGGGCCGCCCCTGGCATCACTTCGTGTTCAATAACTCCGAGTTAAATGCTACTTACTCTTCGCCAGCAGCGCATCGACCTCGTCACGGTGCGGCATACTGCGCGCCGTGCCGGGCCGCGTGCAGGCCAGCGCCGCCGTCGCGTTGCCGAACGCCAACGCGTCGCGCAACTCTAGACCCTCCGCCAGCGCGACAGCCATGCCCGCGTTGAACGCGTCGCCCGCGCCGGTCGTGTCCACCACATCCACCTTGAAGCTGGGGATCAGCGCCGAATCGGCCTTGCGCACGTACTGCACGCCCTTCGATCCCATCGTCACCACGACGGTTTGATCGTCGGTCGTCAGCAGCGACTGCGCCTGCGCGGTGAACTCGCCGCCGGGCATCTTGCTGAGCACTTCCAGTTCCGTCTCGTTCGGCGTGATGTAGTCCGCCAGGGCAACCACGTCCGGCGGCAGCGTTCCGGCGGGCGCGGGGTTGAGGATGGTGCGCAGACCCTTTTCCTTGCCGAGCTTGAGCGCGTAGGCCACCATGTCATAATTGATTTCCAACTGCGTAACCAGCACGTCCGCCTGCGCGATGATCTCGACAGCGGCGTCCAGGTCCGCCTTCTGGATCGCCTGATTCGCGCCCAACGCCACGACGATCACGTTCTCGCCGCTGTCTTCCACGAAAATCGGCGCAACGCCCGTCGCGTGATTGGGATCGCGCACGATGAAGTCGGTGTTGATGCCCTCATCCTGCCAGATCTTCAGGCCCATCTCGCCAAACACGTCCTGTCCGACGCGCCCGATAAAGGTCACGTCCGCACCCAGACGGGCAGCGGCCACCGCCTGATTGGATCCCTTGCCGCCGGGCCCGATCACGAATTCGCGGCCATAGACCGTCTCGCCGGGCCGGGGCATACGCTCCATATACGTCGTCAGGTCGGTGTTGAAGCTGCCGACAATCACTATTTTGGCTGCCATAGAAAATCCCTTTCTTCGGGTAAACAAAGTGCATCGAACCGGACGCGCCGCGCGCTCATTATAACCCAGGTGCGCGCGATCGAGCCGCGTTCAGGGGTGACAAATCCCGGCGCGGTGGATATGCTAAAGTGCCAGGGATGCAAACGCATCGAAAGGTGCCCAACGCGATGGACAAGGTCACGATTCACACCCTGCGGCAAATGAAAACACGCGGCGAGCCGATCTCGATGCTCACCGCCTACGACTACCCGACCGCGCTGCTGCTCGATCAGGCCGGGCTGGAAATGGCGCTGGTCGGGGATACGCTCGGCATGGTGGTGCACGGCTTCGAGACCACGCTGCCGGTGACGATGGACATGATGGTGCTGCACTGCCAGGCGGTGCGGCGCGGCCTGAAACGCGCGCTGCTGGTGGCCGACCTGCCGTTCATGAGCTACCAGATCAGCCCGGAGCAGGCTAAAGCCAACGCCGCGCGCCTACTGGCCGAAGGCGGCGCGGACGCGGTCAAGCTGGAAGGCGGGCAGACCGTCGCCGCGACTGTGCGGGGCCTGACCGAGACGGGCATCGCAGTGATGGGCCACGTCGGACTGACGCCGCAGAGTGTCAGTGCGATGGGTGGCTTCAAGGTGCAGGGCAAAACGCTCGAAGCGGCGCAGCGCGTGCTGGACGATGCGCGCGCGCTGGAAGCGGCGGGCGTCTTCGCCATCGTGCTGGAAGGCATCCCCGCGCCGCTGGCGGACATCATCACGCGCGCCGTGAGCGTGCCGACCATCGGCATCGGCGCGGGCGCGGGCTGCGACGGGCAGGTGCTCGTCACGCACGACCTGCTCGGCCTCTACGACCGCTTCGTGCCCTCGTTCGTCAAGCAGTACGCCGACCTCGCCGCCGCCATGCGCGGCGCGTTCGAGGCGTACCGCGACGACGTGCGGGCGCGGACCTTCCCCGCCGCCGAGCACGAATTTTCGCTCTCGGACGAGGTGCTTCGGGCGCTGCGCGCCCACCTCGATGCGCCGGAGACGGAGTAAACCGCCGTGCGCATAACGATTTTAGGCGTCGGGGCGCTGGGCTGCCTGTTCGGGGCGCGCCTCAGCCGCCACGCGGACGTCACGCTGATCGGCCACTGGCCGGAGCAGATCGACGCGCTGCGCGCCGGGCTGCGCTACATGCACCCGGACGGGCACGAGGACGTGATCCCGCTGGACGTGGCGTGCGGAACGGACGGTGTCGCGCCGTGCGACGCGGCCCTGATCCTGACCAAAGCCTCGCAGATCGAGACGTCCGCGCGCGAAGCGGTCCAGGTGCTCAAGCCGGGCGGCGTGGCGATCACGCTGCAAAACGGCCTGGGCAACCGCGATGAGCTGGCAGCAGCGGTCGGGGACGAGCGCGCCGCGCAGGGCGTCACGCTGCAAGCCGCGTCGCTGCGCGGGCCGGGGCTGATGGTCTACGGCGGCGAAGGGCCG
>NZ_DAISHJ010000034.1:0-38692 GCF_036822615.1 Aggregatilinea sp.
GACGACCGTCGCCGCCGACGTCGGCGAGCAGGGGCGGCGCGCGGCGCGCCAGCTTCTGAGCGTGATCGCCGGGCGGCGCACGCGCGGCGTGACCGTACTCAGCGCGCGCCTGATCGTGCGCCAGACGTGCTGAGGGTGGTTATTTAACACGACCTCACCCCCAGCCCGTCTCCAATCAAGTTGGAGAGGGGAGAAAAGCCGGGTAGGGCAAGCCCTACCCCTACGCACATCCGGCCCAGTACATACGGGGCATTTCGTGTATTGCCCCTACGCCCCGCGTTTGACCGCATTCCCAACCTTGCATTTTTGTCATATACTTCTGCTTATCTGGTTATGACGCCCGGCTTAAGCCGACTATGGGTGCTTCTTCGATCTCGCACCGTGCCCCGGACGCGCACCCGCCGCTGCATGGACTCGTTCGTACCTCCACGTACAGCCTATCCATCCGTCCGCCCCTGCTTGGGATAAATACCTGAACCCTCCCCCCGTCCGGTTACTGTCCGCGCGGCTGCCATATGCTCTGGCATCCCCGTGTGAAGGAGGCTCTTTATGGGGAGTTCCCTGTCCCATCCCGTCTATTCCCGTGACGCGACCGTGTACGTCATTTCCGGCACGGAGAAGTTCGAGACGTTCCACCGCGCGGTCGAGCAGTCCGGCTTCATCAACCACGTGCTCGATCGCTGGCGCGCGACCGGCAAACCCCAGGCCGAGTTCCGCATCGCCATCAAGCCCAACATCATGACCGCCTCAAAGCACGAGGAGAATTCCCCGGTCTACACCGACCCGGCGCTGGTGGAAGACCTGATCCGGCTGCTGCGCGCGGAGGGCTTTTCGCGCTTCACCGTGGTCGAGACGCAAAACGTCTACAACTACTCGTACACCGGGCGCACGGTGCAGGCCGTCGCGGAGATGTGCGGTTATTCCGGTGACGGGTACGACATCGTGGATCTGAACGACGACACCGTGCCGCTCGACTACGGCGGCATGCTCGGCGTGCATCCGGCGGGCCGGGCGTGGCTGGAAGCGGACTACCGCATCTCGTTCGCCAAAAACAAGACGCACTGGCAGTGTTTTTATACCGCCTCGCTCAAATGCGTGTACGGCTGCCTGCCTATGTGGGACAAGATGAAGGTCTATCACGGGCGGGGGCGCGGCGGGCGCAACATCGAGTTTTTCCACGCCACGGCGCTGATCAACGAAAAGATGCCCGCGCACTTCGGCTTCATGGACGCCTGGATCAGCGGCGACGGCCTGACCGGCCACGTGCGCGATCCGTATCCGAACGAGACGCATACGATCTTCGCCTCGGAGAACTGCTTCGCGCTGGACTGGGTCGCGGGCGAAAAGATGCAGATCGATCCGGGCCAGAACTACGTGCTGCAAGAAGCCATGCACCGCTGGGGCACGATTCACATCACGCGCGTGGGCAACATGACGCCGTGGTATCCGTGGGACAACGTGCGCCCGATCGTGGTAATCGGCTTCAATGTCATCGAAGAATTTTACTGGTTCGGGCGCTTCATGTCGCGCGCGGCGGCCACCGAATCCGACCCGCGCTTCCCGCAGGTGGGGCGCTATCAGGGCTTCTTTAAGGTGATGCAGGCGATCGTGCGGCTGTTGGAGGGCCTCTTGACCCGCGCGACCGATCCCAAGAAAACACGGAGGCTGCCGGTATGATCGTCCCGATGCGGCGTTTTGACCTGAACGTAACCGAGACTTTTCTGGCTGACCTGGGCAATGGCGTGGCCGTGCTGCTGATGATCTTAGGCGTGGGCGTGGCGCTCAAGCCGTCGTGGTTCGAGGCGCACGACTTTTGGGGCGGGCTGTTGACCTGCGCGACGTTCGGCAGCGGGCTGCTGCTGGGGCTGGGCAGCGGCGGCATCCGCCAGAACCGCGCCGTGCTCGACATGTCGCTGCGCATCATGGCGCTGGCCGCGTTAGGGTGGCTAGCGTTGGGCATCTGGCGCGGGGCGTGGCTGTCGATCGTGGCGGGCGTGCTGATCGGCATGTTCGCCGCCGCGTGCTGGATTCTGCGGCGAGAGGGCACGCGCTCGCGCTTCATCCCGCGCTACTTCACCATGCGCCAGTTCGAAACGATGATCCAGATCGCGGACGCGATGCTCGACGCCGACGACCTCAAGCTCAGCCCGATCGACGTGGCGATCCGCACGGATCACCTGCTGGCCGAGGTGGATTCCCCGGTCAAGGACGACATCAAACAAGTGATGTTCCTGATCGAGTGGCTGACGCCGTTCCTGGTGCTGCGCCCGTACCCGTTTAGCGACCTGGGCACGCACGAGCGGCGGCGCATTATCCGCAAGGTGATCTGGTCGCGCGGGCTGTTCCGCGACGTGTCGCGCACGCTCAAGCTGCTTTCGACGTTTACCTACTACACCGCACCGGATGTGCGCACCGATCTGGGCTACGTGGACTTCGACGACCGCGAGCGCACGCAGGGCATCGACCAGTCGCTGCACGCCTATCCCGTCCCATCCGTTCCCGCCGAGCCGGAGGAGGTCCCATGAAACGCTACGACGCAGTGATCGTTGGTTCCGGGGCAGCGGGGGCGGTGATGGCGTACCGCCTGTCGAGCAAGGGCATGAGCGTGCTGGTGCTGGAACGCGGCAAGCGCGAAGATCCGGCCACCTTCGAGCACAACGAGATGGAAATGCTGCCGCGCGTGTATAAAAACGGCGGGCTGCAAACCACCGCCGACCTGGATCTGGCGATCATGCAGGGCTGCACGGTGGGCGGCTCGACCGTGGTCAACAACGCGATCTGGCTGCGCGCCGATCTCGACCGCCTGCTGCCGGATTGGAAGGCACGCGGTGCGGATCTCGACCGGGCGCGCATCGAAGCGGCTTACACGGACCTGGAATCGAAGCTGCGCGTCAGCCAGATCCCGATGGCGCTGGCGAACAACGGCACGAGCGTCTTTCTGCGCGGCTGCGAGGCGCTGGGCATCCCGGCGCGGCTGCTGGCGCACAACCGCGACGAGTGCATCGGGTGCGGGTGGTGCAACTACGGCTGCCGCTACAACCGCAAAACCTCGATGCTGGTGACATTCATCCCGTGGGCGGAGTCGCACGGCGCGGAGGTGATCGACCAGTGCCGCGACGTGCGACTGACACGGCGCGGATCGACCATCGCGGAGGTGAGCTATCACCGCCTGGGCGTGACGGAAACCGTGGCGGCGGATCGCGTCGTGATGTGCGCGGGCGCGATCGGCTCATCGGACCTGCTGCTGCGCAGCGACATCACACAGCGCGGCAACGTGGGCCGTCACTTTCACGCGTTGGGCGGGGTGATGGTCACGGCGGAGATGCCGGGTGAAGTGGACGCCTACGACAAGATCGGGCTGACCTGCGTCGCGGATGTGAGCGAGGAATGCGTGGTGGAGACGTTCTTTTCGCCGCCCGGCGCGTTTTCGATCACACTGGGCGGGTGGTTCGCCGCGCACTACGACCGCATGCACCGGTATACGCGCTTCACGCAGGCGGGCGTGATGGTCGGCACCGATCCGACGGGACGCATCACTATCGACCGCAAGGGTCGCACCAAGATCGATCTGTCGTTCAGCAAGCGCGACTTGGACCGCATCAAAAAGGGCGTGGGCACGCTGGCCGGGATCTTCTTCGCGGCGGGCGCGCTTTCCGTGCTGCCGTCCACGTACCGCTTTATCGAGCTGACCAATCCTAGCGACATCCACCTGATCGATGAGCAGGTGCAGCACGCGGACGATCTGCTGCTCGGTTCGGCGCACCCGCAGGGCGGCAACGTGATCTGCGAGGACCCGTCGAAGGGTGTGGTGGATACGTCGTTCCGCGTGCACGGCGTCGATAACCTGTTCGTGGTGGACGCCAGCGTATTCCCGTCGAATCTATGGGCCAACTGCCAGGCGACGGTCATGGCGCTGTCGCATGTGGCGTCCGATCACGTGGCGGCATGAGCAAAAGAATAGACGGGACGTGACAAAGACTGACATTTGGCGCAGAACACGTGAAACCTGTCACCTTGACGGTTCGCTCCTCGCTCTCTACTATGGAGACAGCCTTGAGAAAGGCGCTTTCAAGCATAAATGATGAATGAGGAGCTATTCCCATGGAAGTGACCGTCGATTCCAACGTTTGCTCGGCCTGCGAGCTGTGCTCCGACCTGGCCCCGAATGTGTTCGAGATGGGTGATGAGGGCTATGCGGTCGTGCTCGTGAACCCCGTTCCCGCCGAGTACGAGGACGATGTTCGTGACGCCGCTGATAGCTGCGCATCTGGCGCGATTGAGATCACCGAGTAAGCTGTCGCTCCACTATTAAAACCTGACACGGCGCTGCGGCACGTTTCCAGCGCCGTGTTTGCATTTCCGGTACCGGACCAGTTGCGGCGTACGAACAGGGGAAATAGGAGCAGCACATGAGCGAATCGGGCATTGGACTGAAGTCGCGCCTGTGGCAGCAGGCGATGATCCGCGCTGCGCGCAGCAGCTTGCTCAGCCGCGTCATGCAAGGCAATCCCCTTACGCACCGCCTCTCGCGGCGCTACGTCGGCGGCGGAAGCCGCGTGGAAGCGCTCGACACCGTGCGGGTGCTGGCGCATAAGGGCCTGCACAGCTCGCCGTACTACCTCGGTGAATACGTCGATACGCCGGAGCTGGTTGAGCGCAACGTGCGCGAGATCCTCGACGCGCTGGCCGTGTTCGATCAGGCCGAGCCGCCCGCCTTTTTCTCCATCGATCCTACGCAGATCGGGTACACAATCTCGGATGAGCTGGGCCGTGCCAACGCGCTGCGCATCGCGGAGGCGCTGCAGCAGCATCCCGGCATCTGGTTCATCATGGTCGATATGGAAGATGCGTCATACGTGGAGCGCACCATTGCGCTGTACGAAACGCTGCGCGAGGCCGGGGCGCAGGTGGCGATCACGCTGCAAGCTTACCTCTACCGCACCGAACAGGACTTCGAGCGGTTGGCAAGCCAGGGCGCGCGCATCCGGCTGGTGAAGGGCGCGTTTGTCGCGGGCAAGGATATCGCCTACACGCAGAAATCCGATATCGACGCGGCGTACGAGCGCATTGCGCGGCGCGCGCTGGAACCGGACCTCAAAGCCGCGGGCGCGTATCCGATCTTCGCCACGCACGACGACCGCATCCTCGACGCGCTCAAACCTGTGATCCGCGCGAACGGCTGGACACCGGACCAGTACGAGATCGAAATGCTGTTGGGCGTGCGCGAGCCGCTTCAGCGCCGTCTGGCGCAGGAAGGGCACATCGTCCGCGTATACGTGCCGTTTGGCACGGCGTGGTGGGCCTATACCGTGCGGCGCGTGGGCGAAAATCCCGCCAATGCGCGCTTCGTCCTTCAGGCGCTCTGGGGGCGGTGACGGAAAATTCAGGGAGAGCGGCTGCGGTGACGCCGCAGCCTACAAGTAGGCAATAAACTCGTCGACG
This sequence comes from Aggregatilinea sp., assembly GCF_036822615.1. NCBI lineage: Bacteria > Bacillati > Chloroflexota > Anaerolineae > Aggregatilineales > Aggregatilineaceae > Aggregatilinea > Aggregatilinea sp. The sequence continues at coordinate 5,443 of NZ_DAISHJ010000034.1, forward strand.
GTCATCCCGGTTTGCTCGATGATGCTTTTCATGGTCGGTGCAGGGATGTCTCCGGGATGCATAGGGACGACCACTGTTCGGCCCGCTTCATTCACGTAGATCGCATGGCCAGATGCTGATTGCCGTTCCAGCTTAAAGCCTGCTCACTTTAATACTTTAACGCACTTGCGGGCCGTGATGATGGGGATTTTGGGCAACGTTACACTTCGGCGTCGAGGGTGACAACCTGCATCGGTGCACGTTCCGGCGGGACTTCAAGGCCGCGCGCTTCCAACGACTCTACGAGAAGCTTGATCGCATCCCGCGCATTGTCAATGGCCTGGTCGACGGTGCTGCCGTATGTAGAGATGCCCAGCGAAGGCACATCTGCGATGATCTTGCCGCTTGGCTCGTCCTTGTAAACGACGATCTGTCGCTTCATACTGCCCTCCATACCGATCTTACTTCTAGTGTATCTTTTCTAAAGAGGGGCTACAAGCACCGGGAGGATAACATCATGCGTTGTCCTCCGGTGAGTGTTAGCGATGGAACCGGTATGTTCCGGTCTTCTGCGGACGGCGTCGTTCACTTAACGACGCGACAGCCAGATATGTCACCTCCGGCGCATCCAGGCCGTCGAGCGGATTAGAGTCGCCCGAACAGGTAGTGAAGGTAATCCTGTGCGAAGGTGGGCGCGCCCATCTTGTGCAGCATCGCCAGCATCTGCGCGCGGTGATCCGTGCCGTGATTAACCAGATGCAGCACCATTTGCCACGTGGCCATGCCGGGCGTAAATTCCGCCTCGACCTGTTCGTCCGTCAGATCGCGTAACGTTTCGCGCATCTGCGCCTCGACGCCATCCCAATAGGCGCGCACAGCGGCCCGGTCGGGAAAGTCCGCCGGGTCGAGAAACTCGGGGCGGGGGACATTGCGCAGCCCGGAGAACCAGCGCTCGTCTACGCTCATCATGTGTACCGTCTGGTTGCGGATCGACCCGATCGAGTAGGGAAGATCCTGCACGAACTGCTCCTCGGTCAATGCACAAATGCTTTGATCCCACACTTTTCGGTTCAGGGCGAAGTGATAGTCAAAAAACAGACGAACCTCATCGGCTTTCATGATGTTCCCCCATTGGCAGTAGAACGCACATTCTAATATTGTACATCGGGAATTTCTTTTTCGGACAGCGCTTCTTTTTGATGCTGGCGCATGATGCAGTTTGCCCAAAGACTGCTCGTGAACCGGTCATGTTGCCCCATGAAGATGCTTGACAGGGCATGTAAATTGGTCGTATGCTTAACGTAAGCGCTTGCAATGAAATTTCAAAACTTTGCAATGGTGTTACGGCAGGCGCTCCGCATCCAACATCGCGCCACATCCGCCCAGGGAAAAGTGTCATGAAGCCGAGCCTGCAAGACATCGCCGACCGTGCCGGAGTTTCGACCGCTACCGTTTCTCGCGCGCTCAACGATCGTGCGGGCGTCAACCCTGAGACGCGCGAGCAGATCCTCAGCCTCGCGCGGGAAATGGGCTACATGCCCAGCATGGCGGCGCGCAGCCTGGCGACTTCCCGCACGTACAACATCGGCATGCTGACCTACAAGCACACCCCCCAGCCCATCGGCAGCTACCACGTGCAGATCGCGCAGGGCATTGACTTCGAGGCGCAGGCGCGCGGCTATCACGTCATCACGCGTTTCGTAGACGACGAGATGATGTCGAGCGGCGACCGCCTGCCGCTGGTCGCGGAGCAGCGCACCGACGGCCTCATCCTGGTGGGTCCGGCGCTGAAGGCTCCGTTCATCATCGACCTGTACAACAGCGGCGTGCCGATCGTGCTGGTCGATAACCTGCTCAACGAAACCAAGCTCGACGCGGTGGTGTGCGACAACGTGGACGGCACGCAGCAGATCACCCGCCACCTGATCGACGAGCACGGCCTGGAACGGCTGGTGTTCCTCTCCGGCCCGGCGCACTGGTTCAGCAGCCGCGAGCGCCGCGCCGGGTATGAGAGCGCGCTGGCCGCCAGCGGACTGTCGCCGCGCGTGGCCTACATGGCCGATACGACGGTCAATACCGGGTACGCCGCTATGCTGCGGGTACTGGACGAGCAGCCGGACGTGCAGGGTGTGGTGGCGGTCAACGACGCGACGGCGATCGGCGCGATCCGCGCGTGCAAAGAGCGCGGGTGGCGCGTGCCGGAAGATGTGGCGGTGGTTGGGTTCGACAACGTCGCGTGGGGGCCGCTCTACGACCCGCCGCTGACGACCGTCGGCATGTACAAGTATGAGACCGGTGTGCAGGCTGCTCGCCGCCTGATCGACGTGATCGAGCGGGGATCAGCTACGCCGTTTCAGCTCCGGCTCGGGGTCGATCTGGTCATTCGCCGGTCGTGCGGATGCTCGCCCACCGATGAGCCGATATTCCCGGACGAATAACGGATCGTTCGCATAACCTGTATGGAGTTCCGTACCGGGCAGGAAGGGAGGCAGTGCCTACCGTCAGTTCGCCAGCTATTCCATGTTGAACTTTTTCAACTAGTTTAGGGTCACACAGGAGAGGAAAATAAGATGACCAAGTATTTGCGCTCCGCTGTTCTTCTGCTGCTGGTGGCAGCTCTGCTGCCGCTGGTCCCCGCCGGGACGAAAGCCCTGGCTCAAGACAAGGTCACCCTGCGCGTGACCAACTGGGCGGGCGTGGACGAAGCCGCCGAATTCCAGGCGATTGTAGACGAGATCAACGCCACCGCGACCGACTTCGAGCTGGTGTACGAGCCGAAGCCCGATGACTACTACGTCCAGCTTCAGACGCAGTTGGCGGGCGGCACGGCCCCGGACCTGTTCTGGCTGGACCAGAATCACATGGCCTGGGCCTATCAGGACGTGCTGCTGGACATCAACTCCTACCTGGAAGCCGACGATCGCGGCGCTGCCGATCCTGCGGACTACTATCCCGGTGTGTGGCAGATCGTCGCGCTGAACAATGGCATCTACGGCCTGCCGTGGATCGCGCAGCCGGTCGTGCTCTACTACAACAAAGATATCTTCGATGAAATGGGCATGGACTACCCGACCGCCGAGTGGACCTGGGACCAGTTCCAGCAGGCCGCCATCGACCTGACCAACGAAGAACACTACGGGTTCATCCTCAACAGTTGGCCGCCGATCCACATGTTCATCTGGTCGATGGGCGGCGAAGTCGTCAGCGAAGACCTGCAAACCTCGCCCATCGACACGCCGGAAGCGATCGCGGGCGCGCAGCTTTACGCCGACATGATCTACAACCCCGAGTGCTGCGCTCCTGAAGAAGTGATCGCTGAAGAAGGCAACGCCGAAATGTTCAAGGCCGGGCGCGTGGCGATGTTCATGGGCGGCGCGGCGGACGACCTGGACCGCGTCGAGGGCCTGAACGTGGGTGTTTCGCCCGTGCCGCAGGACGTGAACGGCGGCAACACCACCTTCGCGTGGACCGCTGCGACCGTGATCAATGCCGACACCGAAAACCCGGATCTGGCCTACGAGGCGCTGGTCCAGCTCACCGAAGCGATCCAGAACTGGAAGATCGTGTCGCCGCGCATCTCGCAAACCACCATCGAACACCTCGTTGCTTCGGAACCGCGTAAGGAAGCGAACGCCGAAGCGATTCTGGCCGCCGTGCCCGATATGCGCGCGCTGCGCATCATCCCGCGGCAGGACGAATGGGACACCATCTTCTGGGAAGACTTCCAGGATCCGCTGTTCCACGGCGAAGACTCCGTTGAAAACCTGGCTGCCGACGCCCGCATCTTGCTCGAAGACGTCTTACCCATCGAGTAAAGCAGCTCCTCATAGCAGTGAGCAGGAGCGGTGCGAGCCGCTCCTGCTCGTCTCACACCACGAACAGGGATCAGGGAGGTGACGTATGAAGGGCGACCCGGGCGCGTTCGCAACGTACTATCCCACGCTTCTGCGCTATGTGGGCGTTGCGGTTGGACTGGCGATCTTAATGTATGGCGTGTACCGCCTGCTGCGCGCGCTGGGCGCGAAGCAGGAGTCTGCGACGGGCTTCTCGCTGATCCTGCCGTGGATTGTGGGCTTCGTGATTTTTACCGCGTTTCCGATCGGGCTGTCGTTTTACTTGAGCTTCACCGAATACAACATTTTGTGGGACAGTCCCAAAGCTTTGGAAGACAAGCTCTTTAACTACAAGCGCGCGCTGTCGATCAAGGTGGTGGAGCTGCACGAGGGCGAGCGCCCGATTCAAGTGCTGGGCACGATGAGCGGCAACACGCCCGAAACGGTGCGCTACCGCGAGCTGGCCCAATTTACGTTCCGGGGCAAGCATTACGTGCTCGGCGCGACGGATGGCTATTTCCTGAAAGGAGTCTGGCTGACCCTGCGCTACGCTGTGATCAGCGTGCCGTTGGGGATGTTAGGCGCGCTGGGGGTCGCGCTGCTGCTCAACCAGAATATCAAGGGGGTGGGCTTCTGGCGCACGCTCTACTATGTGCCCGCCGTGCTGCCCGCGGCGGCGGTGGCGCTGCTGTGGTTCTGGATCTTCGCGCCCAACCGGGGCCTGATCAACTGGTTTCTGAAGCCGCTGTATGCGCTGCTCGGCGTAGAGCCGCTCGGCTGGTTCACCGACGCCAGCCTGGTGCTGCCCTCGTTCATCATCATGGGCATGTGGGGCATCTTCGGCGCGAACACGGTGATCCTGCTGGCCGGGCTGAAGAACATCCCCAAGGAACTGTACGAAGCGGCAGCGATCGACGGCGCGGGCAACTGGGTGAAGTTCCGCCGCATCACGATCCCTATGCTCAGCCCGGCGCTGTTCTACAACCTCGTGACCAACACCATCGCCGCGCTGACAGTTTTCACGCAGCAGGCATTCATCCCCACCAACCGCGAAGACGGCTGGTTCGTGAACTGGTTCATTTATAACGAGGCGTTCAATTACGGGCACATGGGCTATGCCTCGGCGCTGGGCTGGATGCTGGCCGTGCTGGTGATCCTGCTGACGCTGCTGATCTTCCGCTCGTCGAGCGCGTGGGTGTTCTACGAAGGCGCACGCCGCCAGGAAGGAGGCGCATAGGCCATGAGCACCAGTGCGCAAACCCTCGACCGCGACGCGACGATGATCGATCCGCTGGCGCAGCGCCGCCGCCGGATGGACCTGCTCGCCCGGGTGCTGATCTATTTCCTGCTGCTGGTCGGCGCGGCGATCATCCTGATCCCGGTGCTGTGGATGATTTCGACCTCGCTAAAAACCGAGTCGCAGTTGTTCGTCTATCCGCCCAAGTGGGTTCCCGATCCGATCGAGTTCAGCAACTACGTGGACGCCTGGAATTCGCTCGGCTCGATCGCGCCGGGGCTGACGTTCTGGCGCATCATCGGCAACACGCTGTTCATCACCGTGCTGGCGATGTTCGCGGAGATGTTCAGCGCGGCAGTGGTGGCGTACGGCTTCGCGCGGTTTTACTTCAAGGGCCGCGACGTGATCTTTTTCATCATGCTGGCGACGATGATGATCCCGCCGACGCTGACGCGCGTGCCCGCCTTCCTGATCTGGCGCGAGCTGGGGCTGCTGAACACCTACGATCCGCTGACCGTGCCCGCGTGGTTCGCGTGGGGGCCGACTTATATCTTCCTGCTGCGGCAGTTTTTTATGACCATCCCGCGCGATATGGAAGACGCCGCCACGGTGGACGGAGCCAACCCGATCCAGATCTTCTTTTACATCATGCTGCCGCTGGTCAAACCGGCCTTCCTGGCGATCGGCGTGCTGTCGTTCCAGGGCAACTGGAACAACTTCGAGTCGCCGCTGATTTACCTGAACACCACGCAGATGTTCCCGCTGGTGCTGGCGATCCGGTTCTTCCAGGAATCGCTGTCGAAGGAAGCGCCCAAGTGGCACTACATGATGGCGATGGCGACCATGATGGCCGCGCCGATTCTGGCGCTGTTTTTCGTGGCGCAGCGCTACTTCATCGAGGGCCTGACGGTCGGCGCGGTGAAAGGGTAACGGGCGATGGCAAACGGTCGCTTCATGGTACTCCTGCGTCTGCTGCTGGTGGCTGTATTCGGGTGCGGCTTGCTGTTGAAAGGACGTGCTCCGGTGGAGCGTGCACAGGCGCAGGACGGCGCGATGCGCGACGGGATCGTGAATCTGGAGCATCTGCGCTTCCTGACCGAGCCGGTGACGTTCGGTGACCGGGACGTGGCGCTGGTGCACATCTATTCCGAAACGCCCGACTACGAATGGGTCGATGCGGCGGGCGAGGGCATCGCGGCGGTGGACGACGTGGCTCGCGCAGCGATCGTTTACCTGTGGTACTACGAGCGCACGGGGGATGCGCGCGCGCTGGACGAGGCGCGGCTGTGCCTGGAATTCGTGCAGGCGCTGCAAACCGACGACGGCGCGTTTTACAACTTCGTCTACGACCGGGAAGGCACGATCAACACCGAGGGCGGCACGAGCTACAAGTCGCTGGGCTGGTGGGCGATGCGCGGGCTGTGGGCGCTGGCCGAAGGCTACCGCGTGTTCTCGGCGGTCGATCCCGCCTACGCCGCCGAGCTTCAAGAAAGCTACCTGCTGACCGAATCCGCGCTGGCCGAGATGATCGTGGAAGAAGGCGCGACGACGATGCTGCACGGCTACGCGATCCCCTCGTGGATCCCCGGTGGCGCGACGGACGTCGCCTCGGTCGAGCTGCTGGCGCTGACCGCGTACTACCGTGCCGCGCCGAATCCCGGCACGCAGGTGCTGATCGAAAACGTCGCCAGCGGCATCGCAGCGTACGGCCTGGGCGACAGCCAGACGTATCCCTTCGGGCTGATCCCGGTCACGACCAGCGCGCCGGGCTACTGGCACGCCTGGGGCAGCCACATGATCGCGGCGCTGGCCGGGGCGGGTGACGCGCTCGGTCGCCAGGACTGGATCGATGTGGCGGCGCGCAGCGCGGATACGTTCCTGGTCCGCCAACTGGCCTTCGAGCGCATTCGCGAGATCGGCATCCTGCCCAACCGTCTCGGCCAGATCGCCTACGGCACGAACATGATGGTGCAGGACTTCATGACGCTCTACCGCGCGACGGGCGATCCGCAGTACGCGCAGTTCGCGGGGCTGTCGGCGTCGTGGTTCTTCGGCAACAACATGGCGGGCGTGCCGATGTACGATCCCGACACGGGGCGCGGCTACGACGGCATCAACGGGCCGACGGTGTGGCGCGTCAACTTCAACGCCGGGGCGGAATCGACCATCGAGGCGCTGATGGCCCTGCTCACCGTGGGCGGCGATCCGGCTGCGGCGCGTTACATGGACTACACCGAAACGTCCGTGCGGCCCTACAAGGTCGTGGAGGCGGAATCGGGCCAGGTGGCGGGCGGCGCGCCGGACTTCCGCACGCGCGAGTGGACCGGCGAGGCGGTGGTCAGCAGTGGCGGGTACTACAGCCTGGGCGAAGGCGACGCGCTGGAGGTGCCGTTCGAGCTGGCGTGGTCCGGCGACTACTGGATCTATGCCGCGCACCAGCGCCAGGGCATCGCCGTGGAAGAAACGACGCTCGCTGCGCTGCGCACGCCCGGTCCGGTGACGGTGGACGGCGCGCTGGACGAATGGGACGCCGCGCCCGTCTTCGCTGCCAACACGGGCCGCCAGTTTTTGCGCGGCGCGGGGCTGTGGCGCGGGCCGGACGTGGACAGCTTCACGATCCGCTTCATGTGGGACGACGAGGCGCTGTACCTCGCCGCCGAGGTGCGCGATCCCCGCTTCGAGCAGGATCAGGTGGGACCGGGCGTGTGGCAGCAGGACGCGTTCTGGGGCTACCTGGACGCGACCGGGCGCGGTACGCGGCTGAGCGCCAAGTTTACGCTGGCGCAGACGCCCGACGGCCCGCAGGTGTGGGACTGGATCGCGCAGACGTGGCTGCCCAACGCGGATCTGGCGTGGCAGGCCGCGCCGGACGGCGCAGGCTACACCTACGAGGCGCGGCTGCCGTTCCGCTCGCTACGCGTGGACGATCCCGCCAGTGGCAAGGTGCTCGGCGTGGAGGCGGGTATCGGTGTAGGCGGCGACTCGTTCCTGGATCTGACCGGGGCCGATCCCGACACGCCCGCCAATCTCGCGCACCTGATCCTGGCGGACGACCTGGGCGACCTTGACGAATTTGGCGGCGCGGAGGAGATTCTGTCCGGTGCGGACAGCGCAATCGCCCTCGGCATCAGCCTGGACGGGGAGGAGCCGCTCGTCGTGCCGTCGAACACCTCGCCGGACCGCCGCTATTTGTGGCTGGACCGGGCCGGATCGGAACCGGTGCACCTGGACGCGGGCGCGCACACGCTGCGCCTGACCTATGCGGGCACGGAAGCGAGCCGCCGCGAAGAAGTGGACGGTTTCCTGATCCAGCCGGTCGTCGCGGAGCGGGTGTTTGCCGGGCCGGACGGGGGCACGCTCACCCTGACCTACGACACCCGGACGGGCGAACTGCGCGTGCTTGAAAGCGAGTAGCAGGGACATGCAGGCAGCGTTAGGCGTCGCGTGGGAAACGTTGAAAGACTGGTACAACAGCATGGTCGGGCTGGCCGCGCTGAACATGCTGTGGATCGGCTCCGTGCTGACGGTGGTGCTGGCGGCCCCGGCGACGGCGGGCCTCGCCGCCGTGACCAACAGCATCGCGCACGGCACGGGCCAGCACTTTGAGGACTTCAAGGGCGGCGCGCGGCGCTACCTGTGGATCAGCCTGCGCTGGCTGCTGGTCAACGCGATCGTCGTCGGGCTGCTGGCCCTTAACATGGCGTTTTACGGCAGCATGGAGAGCGCCATCGCCCCGGCGCTGCAAGTCTTTGTGGCGGTGCTGGCCGTTGTGTGGGCGGCGGCGCAGCTCTACGTGTGGCCGTTTTTGATGGAGCAGGAAGACAAGCGCCTGCGTCTGGCGCTGCGGAATGCCCTGTTTCTGGCGCTGGGCACGCCCGTCTATACGCTGACGCTGCTGGCCGTGGCGGCGGTCGTGGTGGCGGTGAGCGCCGTCACGATTCTGCCGCTGGCCGTTTTCACCGCCAGCTTTTTATCTTTACTGGGTAACCGGGCTGTGGTCGAGCGGCTGACCGCCTTTGGCAAGCTGCCCTCGGCGTCACAGTCCGCCATCGATGGAGAACAACCATGAGCAAACCACTCACTTTGACGCGCTATCCCGGCAATCCGGTCCTTGTGCCCTCACTGGTGAACGAGTGGGAAACCGACAACGTCTTCAATGCGGCGGTGGTCGAGCACGAAGGACTGATCTACATGCTGTACCGGGCGCAGGGCCTGGACCGCATCTCGCGCATTGGCTGCGCGATCAGCACGGACGGCTACCACTTCAACCGCATGCAGGAACCGGTCTTCGTGCCGGAAGAGGATTACGAAGCGTTCGGCGTGGAGGATCCGCGCATCACCAAGCTGGACGGCTGGTTCTACATGATTTACACCGCCTATTCGTCGCTGGGCACGCGCGTCTCGATGGCGCGCAGCCGCAACCTGATCGCGTGGGAGCGGATGGGCATCATCCTGCCGGACGAAGACAACAAGGACGCGGTGCTGTTCCCTGAGAAGATCAACGGGCGCTACGCGATGTTTCACCGGCGCATTCCCGATATGTGGCTGGCCTATTCCGACGACCTGATCCACTGGACCAATCACCAGATCATCATGAATCCGCGCCCCGGCCTGTGGGACGGTGTGCGCATCGGCGCGGGGGGACCGCCCTTCCGCACCGATGACGGCTGGCTGTGCTTCTATCACGGCTTCGCGGAGGAGCGCGTGTACTGCCTGGGGTTGGCGCTGCTCGACCTGGAAGATCCGAGCAAGGTGCTCAAGCGCCAGGACGATCCGATCCTTGTGCCACGCGCGCCGTGGGAAGTGCACGGCGACGTGCCGAACGTGGTGTTCACCTGCGGCGGCGTCGAGACGGACGACGAGTACCTGATCTACTACGGCGGCGGCGATCACGTCATGGCCGTGGCGGCGATTACGAAGGGCGAGGCCATGTCGCTGGCGTCGGTCAGCAAGGCCGATGTCGCGGAGTTCACGAAGGGCTAGAGTCTGGGTTGACGTTGTAACACGCTTTAGCTTGCAGGGAGGTTGAGGTTTACCTCACCCCTTAACCCCCGGCCCCTTTTCCCCTCTCCAATCGGATTGGAGAGGGGCCAGGGGTGAGGTTCTTTTTTGCTAATCTTTTCAAGGTTTCACTTAACCTGCCCTGGTTATCGCTCTAATCCGGCTCGTTCGTTTTTGCAGTCGAAGAGGCCGCCCGCGCTGCCCCTTCCATCCAGGAGCTGAAGATGGTCACATTCGAGAATGGCGATCTGCGCCTGCGGCTGGAAGAGGAAGCGCAGGGCGCGTCCTTTTTCAGCGACGTGCGCGTGGACGGCGAGTGGCGTCTGGCGGGGACGGGTAGCCGCCCCGTGGAGCGCCTCGTTCCCACGACGATCACCGCGCAGGGATTGGCGGGCGAGGGCGACGGTCTGCGCTGGGAAACGGTGATTTCGCCCGCGGCGGGCGGGTTCCGGCTGGAAACGACCTTGCACGCGGATCGCCCGGTGGCCCTCGATCCGTCCATGATCCTGTGGCTGGGCGCGCTCGACGCGCTGGATGACCGCCAGGAACATACGTGGCGGGCCACGATTCTGCGCGCGCCGACGGTCAATCAGCAGGGACTGCCCGGCAACGACCTGATGGCGGCTTACTTTTACGATCATTGGACGCGGCTGGAGACGATCTGCCTGTTTCCCGCCGACGCGCTGCTGTGGTCGCCGCACCGCCTGCTGGACTTTACCGCCCGCGAGGTGCTGCGCTACCGCCCGGCGGGCCGCTATGGGCTGGGGTTGGTCCCTGCCGCGCCCGACGTGACGTTCGACTTCGCGCCGGGCGATCACCGCTTCGAGTGGTGGTTCACGCAGCGCCACCGCGAGGACATTCCCTCGCCGTGGGAGGCGCAGACCGCGCTGGTGGACGCCGTAGCGCCGCTGCTCGATCCCGTCCCGGCGCTGACGCCCGGCGCGCTGCCGTGGCGGGAGATGGCGGCGCGCACGCTGGACGATCTGCACGATCCGGCGTGCTGGGTCACGGTCGAGGGACAGACCGGGCTGCGCGCGTACGTGCTGGGCAGCTCGGCGGTGGGGCGCGACGACCGGCCCAACTTCGAGCTGATGACGCAGCTTGACGTGCTGTGGCCGCTGCTGCTGTGGCAGCGCGAGTTTCCCGATCCGCGCCATCAGGAGCTGATCGATCGCCTGCTGGCGACGCTGCCCGCCTATCACCGCCCCGACTGGTGTTACGTGGCGAACAACTTCCCGCCGCACTCCGGCGACAGCTTCATGGATACGTGGTACTTCCTCGAAAACGGGCTGATCAAGCTGGGGTGGGTGGCGTACCTGACCGGGGATGAAACGCTGCGCGCGATGTTTTTCGACGCGCTGCACGGCGCGACGGCCCTCGCGCGGCAGACGCATTACCTGTTCCCGCTGTTCGCAGACGCCACCGACTGGCAGCCGCGCGGCAGCGTGCTGAACGTGTCGGTGGGCGGGCTGTACGCGGCGGGCTACGTGCTGGCCGTGCAGATGACAGGCTCGCGCGCCTACCTGGACGAAGCCGCCGCGGCGCTGTGCGTGATGCACGCGCTGCCCCCGCACCAGTTGACGCACGAGGTCCAGCAATTGACCTTCGCGGCGGCTAGCGCGGCCTTCCTCGCACGGGAAGGGTACGAAAACCGGCCCGCGTACTGGGCGGCGATGGCGGCGGATTTCACGCGGCTGGCGCTGCGCATGGGATACTGGCAGCGCGATCCCGCCGTGCCGTTGTACGATCCGCGCGGCATGTTCCAGGCGTGCGCGTCGCTGTCCTATCCCGCGTACAAGGAAAATGTCGAGGCGCTGCTGGCATGGCCGGAACTTCTGCGGGGCCGTGCGGGTCCGGCGGGGGTGATGGCTGCCTTCGCCAACTTACAGCGCTGCCATAATACCGTGTTTTTCGACCCTTACCTGCCGGAAAGCGTACGGCGCGGGCCGTGCCCCGGCATCCCCTACGAGGACGTGGCGACGTCGGAGTTCGCGCATACGGCGGAACTGGGCAAGGAGTTATACGGCGCGGGCGAGGTGCTGTGGAGCGGGTTGCTGTTCGACGCGCTCGGCACGGTCGATGCGCCGGACGTGCTGTGCTTGTGCCTGGACGTGCCGTGCCTCGATCTGCGCCCGATTCCCCCGGCGGAGGCGCGGCGCTATCTGCTGTACAATCCCGCCAGGGAGGCCCGTACCGTGACGCTGCGCAACGCCGCCGGAGAACGCCCGGTTGATTTGCCGCCGCGTACGCCGCTCGTCGCATCGATCAGCGGTGAGGAGGGGGCCTAAGCTGTTGGGTATAAAGGCAGACAGCACAGCTATCCTCAGGATAGGGCTGTGCTGTCTGCGTCTGGCATTCCAATACGACTGAAATCGATCCTCAGGCGGATGTAATCCAATCCATCGCTTCTGCCGGGTCCGTAAAGACCGCCACGCGTACGCCCATCTCATAAAATGCTTGAACAAATTCGCCCATGTTGAGGCGCGCTGCGAAGTCGTGCGGCACGACCAGCGCCCAATATTTCCAACCGGCGTCGATGGCATTGGGCAGCCAGTGCGTGTTGATCCACTCCGTTTCTTCCTCGGTGTGCGCATCAATCCGGCTGTTGTCCGAAAGCCACTTGGTCGCCCCGTACTGCCGTAGCAGATCGGTACCGCGGTTCAGCGCTTCCTTAAGGTATTCACCGCCAATGCCGGGCTTATAAATATGGTGGACCAATCCTTTATCTTCATGGTAATAAAGCGAAACATAATTATTGTCGAGCGCGGTTATAGTTGCCATCCGGTGGAGCCTTTCTCGAGCTTAGTTCGTGAAGCATGGCGTTTCGTTGTTGATAAATTAATTTATAGTTGATTTTTGATTAGGTGTCAATATTCCATTAATGAAAAAAATCGTAATTTTTGCGCCGCCATTTGTGCCACTGGATCAGATGCCACTCGCGCAGATGGATCACCTGGATCACCGCGCAGGTTTGGCGCAAGGCGGCGGCGTGTTGGGCCAACAGGGTACTCTGCCATTTTTGGCAATTTGGAATTAACACTTTACACTTGGCACGAGCCTGTCGGCTTTATCGTGAAAATGTGTTCAATCAGGAGATGACCCGTTTCTTCTGCCCATTGGGGGGCGTGAGGGCAGCGGGAACCGTGACACCAATGGCGATTTTTACTACCATGAAGTGGCGGATAACGATCGTACTGGCCCTCATCGGATCGATGCTGGCGCTCGGTGGAATGGGCGCTGCGCTGCGTGCGCCGGAAACGGCCTGGGCGCAGGGCGACTCCGGCTCGACCGTGGTCAGTGCGGTGAACGCGTACCGCGTGGCGCACGGCCTCGCACCTCTGAGCATCAACGCGTCGTTGATGGCTGCCGCGCAAAATCACGCCAGTTGGATGGCGGCGACCCGCACCTATTCCCACACCGGCGACGGCGGATCTTCCCCGCAAAGCCGCGCGAACGCGGCAGGCTATTCCGGCTACGTGCTCGAAAACTTTTTCCTGGGCGCGTCGGCCAGCTCGCAGGACGCGGTGAGCTGGTGGGACACCAGCCCGGTGCACAAGGCGGACATGCTCGCCACGCCGCATACTGAAGTTGGCGCGGGTTTCGCGTCCAACAACGACGTGCGGATCTTCGTGCTGCTGGTCGGCAATCCCGTACCGCCTACGCCTGTGCCCAGGGTGGCGTCGGGTGGCGCAGCGGTCGAGGAAGAGGAAGAAGAAGCCGGACCGCCCATGATCATGATCTATAAGAGCGACCCGCGCGAAGACGGCTCGATCGTGCACGACGTTCAGGAAGGCCAGACGCTGTGGGACATCTCCGCCGTGTACGGCGTGGGCCTGGACCAGCTCAGCGCGCTGAATTACCTGAAGCCCGGGCAGGTGATCCATCCCGGCGACCAGATTCTGGTGCAGTTGGGGCCGGGCCAGACGCCGCCCCCGCCGCCAGATGAACCGAAAACGCACATCGTCGCGGAAGGCGAGACGATCTGGGAGATCGCCGTGCTCAACGGACTGACGGTGGACGAACTGCTCGATTTGAACGGCCTGACGCGCGCGGATGTGCTCGTACCGGGCACGGAACTCCGGCTCACTGCCGATGATCCGTCCACGGCGGAACCCACCGAACCCGCCGCGCCCATCATCACGCCGACGGCAGCCGGGCCGACGCCTACCCCTGCGCCGCCTGCCTGAGTCGCGGCGCGATCCGATTAGCCTCCTGAGAGGAGCGGCGGTACACTCGTTAGTCGAGCCGCCGCTCCTCGTTTTGATCTCGCGGCGTTTTGCCACCGGGAGCAGTTCGCATGGCACATTCAATCGACGGCTTTGTGTTTGACCTGGACGGCACGGTGTACCTGGGCGACCGCGCGCTGCCCGGCGCGGTGGAGACGATCGCAACCCTGCGCGCGCAGGGCAGACGCGTCCTGTTTGTGAGTAACAAGCCGCTGGAGCCGCGCCAGAATTACGCCGCCAAGCTGACGCGCCTGGGCATTCCGACCGGGGCGGACGACGTGATCACCTCCGGGTACGTGTTGGGCTACCATCTCGCGCGCGAATACCCCACCCTGCGCTACTACGTGGTCGGCGAGCAGGCGCTGCTGGACGAACTGCGCGGGCACGGCCTCGACATTGCCGGGGAGTTCGACGCGCAAAACCCCAAAGAGGTGATCCAGCCCGACGGCATCGACGCGGTGGTGATCGCCTTCGATCGCACCCTGGACTATCGCAAACTGAATACGGCCTATCAGGCGCTGTTGAACGGCGCGCGGTTTTTCGCCACCAACGCCGATAAGATGTGCCCCATGCCCGGCGGCGGCATCCCCGACGCGGGCGCGACGATCGCCGCGCTGGAACACATCACCGGGCGGCAGTTGGAGCTGCTGGCGGGCAAGCCGTCGCTGCTGATCATGCAGGTGGCGCTGGACCGGCTGGGGCTGACCGCCGACCGCTGCATGATGATCGGGGACCGGCTGGAGACGGACATGCGCATGGGCCAGCAGGCGGGTATGGTCACGGCGGCGGTGATGACCGGCGCGTCCACCCGCGAGGACGTGGCGCGCATGGAGCGCCCGCCCGATCTGGTGCTGGACGGCATCAAGGATCTGCCGGAGGCGCTGGCCGCGCTGGAAAACAGCGAATAGCGAATAGCGGTTAGCCGCTAGCGATTAGCGGTTAGCAACAGGCGGTAAGCTGAACGCCGCGCGTGAGGTCTGCTTGAAAGAGGTTGATTTTTTAGCTTTTGGCTGGCGGCGAACCGCTCGCGGCCAACGGCTAAACATTTGTGCGTTGGATTCTTTGCAAAAGTCTTATGAGGAGATCCGTACTATGCCAAAATATGGTGCACATGCATTTGTTTGGGTTCCCGATTGGAACGTGGAACTGGGTAACAAGGCCATCGCCGCGGCGGGCAAAGCAGGCTTCGACTTTATCGAGATCCCGATCCTGCGCCCCGACGACTTCGACGCGGCGTCCCACAAGCAGGCGCTGAAGGATGCCGGGATCGAAGCGTGTGCGTCCACCGTGCTGCCGCGCGACGCCCATGCGCCCCAGGCCCCTGACAAGGCCATTGCCTATCTGAAGGCGTGCCTGGACCAGCTCGAAGCGATCGGCGGCACGTACCTGGGCGGCTGCATCGGCTATTCGCTTGGCTACCTGACCGGGGCAGCGCCGACGCCCGCCGAACGGCAGGCCGTGATCGACGTGCTGGGCGACGTGGCGGAATACGCCAAGGCGCGCGGCATGACCATCGCGCTGGAAGTGTGCAATCGCTACGAGACGTACATGTACAACGCGCTAGTGGACGGCCAGGACGCGGTGAAGGCCGTGCGCGCGCTGGGCTTCGACAACATCGAGCTGCACGCCGATACGTACCACATGAATATCGAGGAAGAGGGCTTCTATAAGCCGCTGGTCGATACGGCGGAGACGCTTGGGTACATCCACATGAGCGAGAGCCATCGCGGGCTGGTCGGCTCTGGCACGGTCAACTGGGAGCAGGTCTTCCGCGGGCTGGCCGATGCGCACTATACGGGGCCGCTGGTGCTGGAATCGTTCGCGGCGGTCAACAAGGACCTGATCGCGGCGACGTGCCTGTGGCGTCCGCCGAACCAGCCCTCCGACGTGCTGGCGAGCGAAGGGCTGAAGTTCCTGCAAGACGGCGCAGCCAAGTACGGGCTGGCATAAACCGCCCGGCAGAAGTACGGCGATTTGGCGTAGGGGCATGCGTTGAATGCCCCTACGATCACGTTACGCCCCAGTCCGTTCACGCTGCCAGAGACGCGATCTGGGCGCGTGGCGAGAAAAAGGATTGTCATCATGGATAAGGATCATCCGGTTGAAATCGTGATCGGTCAGGACGCCATCGAGCGCCTGGTTCAGTTCTGCGCGACCCTGCCCGAGCCGCGCCTGACGATGGTTGCGGATACCAACACGTACGCGGCCCTGGGCGAGCGGGTCGAAAGCGCGCTGAAAGCCGCCGGGCTGGACGTGCTGCCAATCGTTTTGCGCGGCGAGGAAGTGGCCGCCGACGAGAAGCATCTGGTCGAGGTGCTGGTCAAAGCGCCGCCCGTGCCGCAGACGTTCCTCGCGGTGGGCAGCGGCACGATCACCGACATCGCGCGTTACATCAGCTACCGCACCGGGAACAAGTTCATTTCCGTGCCGACGGCGGCCTCGGTGGACGGCTTCGTGTCCACGGGCGCGCCGCTGGTGGTGGGCGGCATCAAGGACACGTATCCATCCCACGGCCCCTACGCGCTGTTTGCCGATCTGCCTACGCTGGTCGATGCGCCGCGCCCGCTGACGGCGGCAGGCTTCGGTGATATTTTGGGCAAGGCGATCTCGCTGGCCGACTGGCGGCTGGGCCAACTGCTGTGGAACGAGCCGTACTCGCCGGACATCGCGGGGCGCACGCGCCGCACGCTGGACGAGTGCATCCGCAACGCCGAGGACATCCGCAGCGGATCGGCGGAGGCGCTGCACGCGCTGCTGGACGGCCTGATCGAGTCCGGGATGTGCATTCTGGACTTCGGCAACTCGCGGCCCGCCTCCGGCGCGGAGCATCACTGCTCGCATTTCTGGGAGATGCAGCTTCTGCGGCTGGGCCGTCCCGCGATTCTGCACGGCGCGAAGGTGGGCTACGCGGCAATCCTGATGTCGCAGCTTTACGCGCAGATCCGCGCGCTGACGCAGGACGAGGTGGCGCGGTTTGCCGCCGACGCGCCCGCGTTCTCCCGCGCGGCGCAGATCGAGGAAATCCGCACGGCGTACGGCGACTCGGCGGACGGCATCATCCAGATTCAGCAGCCGTTCCTGTCGCTGAGTGAGGCGGACGTGGCACAGATCAAACAGCGCATCGTGGACGAGTGGCCCACCATTCAGGAGATCGCAGCGACGGTTCCGCCGCCGGAGGCGGTCACGCTCGCGCTGGAGACGGTCGGCGCGCCGGTAAGCTGGCGTACGCTGGGCCTGCCTGAGTCTGTGGTCGCGGGTGGGCCGCGCTACGGGCACTATTTGCGCAACCGCTTCACGATCCTGAAGCTGTTCGGCTTCCTGGGCCTCGACGCGCCGGGATCGATCGAGTACGTGTAGGACCGGTAGAACGCTTGTAGGGGCGTAGCGCCATACGCCCCATATATAGCAAGTTAAGCATTCAGCGGCGCGATAGACGACTCTGTCTTTCGTAGGGGCGATGCTTGCATCGCCCGCCGTCAGCAAAGCCGGGTAGAGCAAGCTCTACCCCTACGCACATCCGGCTTGGCGACTTGCATCCTGAGTGCCCGTTCGTCGTAGGAAGCAGGCACCGGTCGATCCGTTAACTTGGTGCCGTGCGCTGGTGGGAACTTCATTCACCTCACCCCCGCCCCCTTTGCTCTTGGTTTTCCTTTGTTTTCCACGTATGCGCGGAACGGGGGCAAACCGCCGCGCCGGATCCCCTGCCAGTTGCGCTGCCTCAAGGTATCATAGACACATTCGATCCCTGTCCCTATTATCACCGAGGACCTCATGAGCAATTCCGTTTTGGACCGCATCCGGCCCCTACGCACGGATAACGACTTCGCCCGCGACACGATGACCCGCCGCGTGCCGGGTATCCTGCGCGAAGTGCAGGCCGTCAATCCCGATTACCCGCCTGAAATCGTGCAGGCGATCGAGCGTCTGCGGACGGCGCTGGTGGACGACGAGCCGATCGCCATGCTCGATCTGCTGCCCGCGCCGCCGCCTGACTATGTAGACTGGCTGGTGACGTGGCGCGCGCAGAACAAACGCTCGCCGCGCATGACGTGGCAGGGCGCGGAGTGGTTTTTCACCGAAACGTACCTGTATCGCTGCTTGATGCAGGCGATCCGCTGGACCGAAACCGGGCGCGACCCGTTTGTGCCGATCAAACGGCGCGAGATGCAGAGCGAGCGCCTGATCCAGTTGGTGACAGCAGCGCTGGACGTGCAGGGCAGCTTTGCGGAAAAGCTCGGCTTGATGCTGGCCTTCGATCTGTGGGGCAACCGCATCGATCTCAGCCACCCCGCCAGCGATCTGGCCGACAAGGCCGCCGATGAGGATGATTTGCTGGTGGACGACCGCGAGGCCGTGATCGAGCTGCTGCGCCCGGACGGGCCGCGCGCGGCTGGCGCGATTCACGTCGTCACCGACAACGCGGGCAGCGAGCTGGCGCTCGATCTCGTGCTGCTCGATCTGCTGGTGACGGGCAGCGGCAGCCCGGTCGTGCTGCACGTCAAGCCGCACCCCACCTACGTGAGCGATGCGGTCGCGGCGGACATCTGGGCCACGATCGACGTGTTCGAGGCGGCGGGTGGATCTCCTGCGGCGCTGGCGCGGCGGCTGCGCGCGGCGTGGCAGGCCGGGCAGTGGAGTATGACGACGCACCATCTGTGGGCCAGCGCGCGCTATTTATGGGAGATGCCGCCGACGCTGCACGAAGCCTTCGAGCAGGGCCGTCTGCTGATCCTGAAGGGTGACGTGAACTACCGCCGTCTGACCGGAGACACGGTTTGGTCCAATGACGTGTCGTTCGCGGACGTGGTTGGCGGGCTGCCGCTGCCGGTGCTGGCGCTGCGCAGCCTGAAGTGTGACGTGGCGGTGGGCCTGCCGCCGCGTGCCGCCCAGCTCGACGCGAACATGCCCGGCTGGCGCGTCACAGGTCAGTACGGCGTGATCCAGTTCGCGCGGAACGATCCGCCGCGCCGCTGATGGATCGGGCATGAGTCCCGTCATTCGCCGCCGCCCCGACCGCACCGATCGCCCTGAAGGCCAGCCGACGCGCGGCAAAACAGCCCGCAACCGGCTGCGCCGCACGGACCTCTATCTGCTGCTGGTCGAAGGGGCGCTGGTTCGCGCGCAGGGCGGCGCATACGACCGCGCGTTTTACGTCGATCTGGGCTATGGCGCGGAGCCGTTCACCACGCTCGAAAGCGCGGACCGGCTGCGCGCTGCGAATCCGCGCCTGCCCGTGCTGGGCGTGGAGATCGACCCGGAGCGTGTGGCGCGCGCCGAGCCTTATGCGGGCGAGGGCGTCGCGTTCCGGCTGGGCGGGTTCAACGTGCCGCTGGCGGCGGGCGAGTCGGCGCGGATCATCCGCGCGTTCAACGTGCTACGCCAGTACGAAGAAGCCCAGGTGCGCGAGTCGTGGCAGGTCATGGGGCGCACGCTGCTGCCCGGTGGCCTGCTGATGGAAGGCACGTCCGACCCCTACGGGCGGATCTGGGTGGCGAACCTGCTGCGGCGCGTGGACGATACGCTGCGCTATGAGGGGCTGCTGTTCAGTACCAATTTCCGGTGGGGCTTCGAGCCGCGCCTGTTCCAACCCGTGCTGCCCAAAAACTGCATCCACCGCATGCTGCCCGGCGAACCGGTGAACGCGCTCATGGAGGCATGGCACCAGGCGGCGCGGGAGACGGCTGCATTCAACGATTGGGGGCTGCGGCAGTGGTTCGAGGCCAGCGGGCACGCGCTTGCCGCGCGTGGGTTCCGCGTCGATGGGCGGCGCAAGCTGCTGCGGCGCGGCTTCCTGCTGTGGAAGGACGATCCCCGCGCCGACCCGGTGATCCCGCTGTGATCGCGCCTCGGCTCAGGCCGAACTGTCCGCGGCGAGGCGGTTGGCGGCGTCGAGTTCGTCGGGCGTGTTGACGTTCAGGAGCGACAGCCCCTGCGGATCGTACTGGCGCGTTTCCGGCTCGTCCAGGTAGCGCACCTTCACCAGATCGTAGAAGCCGAACAGCTTCAGCCGTCCCTCTTCGATGCGCTGGCAGATGGCCGGGATGCACGTTTTGGCGTACACCGCGAGCGTGCCCTGCGGCAGATCGCCCACGCGCGGCGCGATCACGTCGTAGGGGCCGGACGGCTCCGCCCGCACGGCGCTCATGTGACGCATCAATGCGGGACTGACGAACGGCATATCGCACGCAACGATCAGCACCGCCTCGGTGCGGCTGTGGTGCAGCGCCGTCAGCACACCGCCCAGCGCTCCCTTGCTGGGGATGAGATCGGGATAGATGGGCAGGTTGAGATGGGCATATTCCTCGGCGTGGTTGGTGATCAGGATCGTTTCGTCCACGCCGGGGATCTGCGCAGTGCGCTCAAGAATGTGTTCGATCAGCGGGCGATCTTGCAGCAGTACGAATGCTTTGTTTCGTCCCATGCGCGAGCTTTTGCCGCCCGCCATGAGTGCTACGGTTAATCCTGCCAACTTCCACCACTTTGTTAGTCTACTGAACGTACGCGAACGCTTAAAAGCATAGCGCATCTTGAGAGGGATGTCAGGTGTAAGTGTGCACTTAAAATGCAGCGGCCTGGGAGATACAGTCGACTGTAGGGCGGGGAAAGTTCGTCACGCGGACTTTTGCCGGATAGGTCAGCCGGGGTAGAGTTTGTCGTTGACGATGGTCAGCAGTTCCGAGGCTTCAAACGGTTTGGTGAGGTAGTTGTCGATGCCCAGCGACAGCCCCTGCTCGATATCCGTGCGGCTGGCTTTGGCCGTCATAAACACGAAAGGGATCGACGCGGTGGCCTGTGACTGCTGGAGCCGCGCCAGCGTACCGTAGCCGTCCAACGCGGGCATACGGATATCGCAGAAGATCAGGTCGGGCTTATGTTCCTGGGCGGCTTTCACACCGTGGATACCATTATCCGCTGCGATAACGATGTGGCCCTCAAGCTCCAACAGCCTGCGCAAAGTGCGCTGGAGCACTAACTCATCTTCGATGATCAGGATGGTCGCCATTCGTTCGACTTTCAGCATTTCGGGCGTACCGGATCGTTGTCTGCGGTCATGCCGGGCGGTTTGCGCTGGCCGGAGCCGCATGCGTCACGATATTGGCACATCACAGCCTCCCGGTAATTCTTAGCTAGCAAACGGGTGCGTCGATGAGTGCTAGGCACCTTGCTATAGGCTAACTTTGAGGTTGTGAAAACCTGAGAAACTAACTTTAACATATGATGAATAACCAAGCCTTAAAAATTTACATTTTATAGTTGTAATTAATTTGTTATTGGGCAGACTCGCGCCATTTACCGTGCGCGGCTGTGCTGCCTGACCAATTTTCGCTGTGGGGCCGGTGCTTCCGCGCGTGGCGAATAATTACAATCATCACTGGACAAATTTGCCCCTCAAACGGAAAGTAGAGGCAGTTTGTATCAGGATTGTGGCGGAAATCCAGGACATGAAGCGACCGAATATCTGGGAAACGTTCTGGCTGTGGGCGGGCCGCGTGCCGCTGCGCACGAAGATCATCGGCATCGTGATCGCGCCGCTGCTGATCCTCGGCACGACGATGGCGTGGTGGGTGCGCAACGAGCTGGGCGGCTGGCTGTCCTACCTGCTAAGCGAGGAGCGCGTCGCTCAGGCGATGTCGGTCGGCATGCGCGGCGTGTTCATCGTCACGCTGATCGCGGCGGTGTCCGGCCTGGGCATCGCGTGGTTTCTGACGTGGCTGCTGTCGCGCCCGATCCTGCAAATCACCCACGTGGCGATGAGCGTCAAGAACGGCGATCTGTCGCTGCGCGCGCCGGTCTGGGCCAACGACGAGATCGGAGACCTGGGGCGCGCGTTCAACGCGATGATCGACAGCCTCCAGCGCTCGCGCGGGGATCTCGAGCGCTCCAACCAGCAGCTCACCGAGCGTAACAACGAACTGGGCGTGCTCTACGATCTGGCGCGTATCGCGGGACGCCCGCATACGCCCGGCTCGGTGTTGGGATACAGCCTGCGCCGCAGCCTGGACGTGATCGAGGCGGACGCGGGCATGGTCATCGCATTCGCCGGGGAAACGCTGGCGATCGCGGCGAGCTTCAGCCTGTCGCAAGTCTTTTTGGAAGCAAGCACGCACGATCTGGCGTCGGTGGCGTTTTTCCGCGCGCTCACCGAGCGGGACGAGATGTGCTATATCCCCGACATCGCCACCTATCCCGCCGCGCCGGAGCTGCTGGTGTCCGCGAGCCAGCGCGAGGGGCTGGTCGCGTACGTGGTGATTCCGCTGCTGTCCAAAAATTCGGTTCTGGGCGCGCTGGCGATCCTCAGCGCGCAGCCGATGGTGCTCGACGAGCGCAACCAGCGCCTGCTGGCGGGCATCTGCGGCCAGCTCAGCGTCACGATCGAGAACAATCACCTGTGGGAAGAACTGAAGCAGAAAGAACGCCTGCGCGCGCAGCTTTTGAACAAGATCGTTTCCGCGCAGGAAGAGGAGCGCCAGCGCATCAGCCGCGAACTGCACGACGAAACGGGCCAGGCGCTGACCTCGCTGCTGATCCAGCTCAAAATTCTGGAGCGCCAGAATACACTGGACGCGATGAAGGCCCAGGTGCAGGAGATGCGCGACGCGACGGCGCAGACGCTGCAGGAAGTGCGCCGCCTCGCCGCTGACCTGCGTCCCGCCGCGCTGGACGACCTCGGCTTGATGGCTGCGCTCGAAAGCTATACGGAAGAATTTTCGCGGGCGACGGCGATCCCGGTCACGTTCCAGGCGCCAAGCCTCGAAAACGTGCGCCTGCCGCACAACGTCGAGATCACGCTGTACCGCGTCATTCAGGAATCGCTGACGAACATCGCGCGCCACGCCGAGGCGACCCGCGCGGAAGTGTCGCTCATGCTGGAACGCAGCGCGATCCGCGCGCTGATCGTGGATAACGGCTGCGGCTTCGACATCGAGCGTACGCTGGGCGCGGACGAGCGCGGACTCGGGTTGTTGGGGATGCAGGAGCGCATCGAGTTGTTAAGCGGTACGCTTAAGCTGGAATCGCAGGCCGGACAGGGCACCCGCATCCAAATCCATTTGCCCATCCCAGAAGAAACTTAGCAGGGTTGATATGCGCAAAGAGACAATTTCGATTCTACTGGCGGACGATCATGCGGTGCTGCGCGCCGGGCTGCGCGTGCTGTTGAACGGCGAGCCGGATATGACCGTGGTGGGCGAGGCAGGCGACGGCGAAGAAGCGCTGCGCCAGATCGAAACGTCCCGGCCCGACGTGGTCGTGCTCGATCTGTCGATGCCGGGGCTGAGCGGGTTGGACGCGCTGGAGCGCATCACCACCCAATATCCTGAGACGCGCGTGCTGGTGCTGACCATGCACGCCGACAAACAGTACATTCTGCGCGTGCTGCAATCGGGCGGCGCAGGCTACGTGTTGAAAAGCGGCGCGGACACGGAGCTGATCCACGCCATCCGGCACGTGTCGGCGGGCGGCTCGTACCTCTATCCCGACGCGACGCAGGTGCTGCTCGATGAATATCGCAAGAACCAGGAACAAACCGAGCTGGACAGCCTGGAACTGCTCAGCGAGCGCGAGCGCGACGTGCTGAAGATGATCGCGCTGGGCTACAGCAGCCGCGAGATCGGGGAGATGCTGTTCATCAGCCCCAAGACGGTCGATACGTATCGCCAGCGGGCGATGGAGAAGCTCGGCCTGGAAACGCGCGCCGACATCGTGCAGTACGCGCTCAAAAAACGCATGCTCGATGCAGACTAAACCTTTCGGGACAGACCGCGAGTGACTTCAATGCCTCCTTCCCCTCAGGATCGCCCATCCGAACCCACCGACTACGTGCTGAAGGTCGAACGCGCGCCGCTGTACATATGGCTGGCGCGTCTGACCTGGGCGATCATCGTGCTCGTGCTGCTGGAATTTGACATCACAAGCTGGCAGGAGCGAGAGCCGCACGCTGCGATCCTGGCGACGGCGCTGCTGACGGTGCTGGTGCTGGCCGGGATCATCGTGGAGGTGGTTCGCCATGTCGAAGCACGCTCGCCCTACCGCCAATCCGCGCCGCTGCCCGACGATGAGCCTGTGGCCGAGATCGTCGAGCCGTTCGCCGTGGAGCCGGATCTGTCCTATTCACCGCACGCTCACAGCCATATCGAGGACGCCTCATGAGCGATGAATTGAAGATCAGCCGCCGTGATTTTTTGAAAAATCTGGGCATGGCCGGGGTCGCGGCGACTGCCGCCGGGTCTACGGGCCTCACGCTGGCCGGAGAAGTCTTCGGCAGCACAACGTCCGGCGGGGTGTACCGCCGCCCGTGGTGGGTGCGCGAAGTGGATGAGCCGACGACGGGCATCCGTTGGGAGCAGATCAAGCGCGTGGATGCCTCGCGCGATACGCTGTTCGGCAACGTGTTGGGCCGCTTCGCCACGCCGGAAGAAAACCAGCGGCTGCTCCAGGTGCGCGAGGACTTGCTGTTGGAACGCCTGAACTCGGAAGAACCGGGCTACACGCTGAAGGATCAGGCGCTCGAAAACGCCATGCGGCAGTCGCGCGGGATAATCCCGCGCAGTTTCCTCGGCGCGCAGTGGGCCATGACGCCGGAACAGCGCGGGGTCGCGCGGTGGGAAGGCTCGCCGGAGGACGCCGCGCACATCATCAAGGTGGCGCTGCGGCAGATGGGCGCGGCCAGCGTCGGGATCGTGCACCTGGACGAGCGCACGCGCAAGCTGATTTACGCGGTCGATACCGACGGCAAGCGCATCGAGTTCGAGGACGTCGAGCAGGCGTA
Source organism: Aggregatilinea sp. (assembly GCF_036822615.1). NCBI lineage: Bacteria > Bacillati > Chloroflexota > Anaerolineae > Aggregatilineales > Aggregatilineaceae > Aggregatilinea > Aggregatilinea sp. The sequence goes on from NZ_DAISHJ010000034.1 coordinate 30,487, forward strand.
CGAGACCGAGGACAAGCGCGTGATCCCCAACCGCGCCGAGTGGGTGATCGTGTACACGGTGCAGATGTCGGAAGACGCGCTGCGCCGCGCGCCGACCAAGATCGCGGAGTTCGGCACGCAGACCAGCTACCAGCGCGGGCTGCTGGTTCAGAATGGGCTGCAAGAGTTTTTGCGCGGCCTGGGCTATCAGGGCCTGGGCGAGCAGACGTTGAACGGCCTGGGCATCGCTCCGGCGCTGGCGGTGATGGCCGGGCTGGGCGAGCTGTCGCGCCAGAACCGCGTGATCACGCCGGAATATGGCCCGATGGTGCGCGTCTTCAAGCTGGTCACCGATCTGCCGCTGGCGGCGGACCGGCCCATTGACGCGGGCATCACACGCTTCTGCAAGACGTGCAAGAAGTGCGCCGAAGCCTGCCCGCCCAGCGCGCTCAGCTTCGACACGGAGCCGGGCTGGGAGCCGGTGGGCGAGTGGAGCAACCCAGGGCATCAGGCGTGGTTCGAAAACTCGCTGCGCTGCCGCCGCTTCTGGTACGAAGAAGCCGGGACCAACTGCGGCATTTGTTTCGCCGTGTGCCCGTTCACCAAGCAGGGCAAGAGCTTTATGCACCAGTTCGTGCATATGCAGATCGCAACTGCCCCCGTCATCAATTCCCTGACGCGCAGCATGGACGACGCCTTCGGCTACGGTGTCCGCAAAGACCCGACCGAGTGGTGGAATCTCGACCTGCCCGAATACGGCATCGACACGACGAAAGGGAAATAAGCGCCCCGCTGTCATCTTTTTGCGCACGCGCCTGTCAGCAAATTCCCGACAGGCGCGTGCGCAATCAAGGGCGTTTTCCTGACACACGTTCTTCCCCCTCCTGACAGACAAGCCCGGCCCCTTTTTGCATAATTATTTCATCAGCAGTAAATGACGCTGCGATAACGGTTAGGTGAAGGGTATCGCGCGTCAGGGGGAAAACCGGTGCAAGGCCGGTGCTGGGCCGCAACTGTAAGATCGGGCGTTTTGCCCGGTCGAGCCAGAATACCCGCTGCAACGTCTTATCTCTACGAGCCTAGAGAGCTGGGTTATTCCGAACAGGAATAAACCGGCTCTTTTTCGTTTTGGAGGAAGGGAACCCATGGCAACGTATTCGTACCGCTGCCGCGACTGCCAAACCCTATTCCAGGTTCAGAAGCCAATGGCCGAGATCGACGCGGAAACATTGTGCCCCGCCTGCGGTGCAGCCGAGACGCAGCGGTTGATTTCGGCAGTAGCGGTGTTCTCGTCGAGCGCCGATGGTCAGCGTCGCGCCCTGGCTGGCGCGCCGAGCTGCGGCAGTTGCGGGATGGCTGCAACGGGCTGCACGAGCTGCGGCCCGCACTAATCGTCCGGTAATTCCGATCGGCTAAATAGTCTTTATCCGTTCAATGTCGCTGAAGGAGATTCAATATGCCGTTCAATCTTAACCGCCGCGAGTTTTTGAGGGACATGGGGCTGCTCGGCCTGGGCGCTACCACGGCCAGCCTGGGGCCGATTGCTGCCTTCGGTGAAGACTGGGGCGATAAGGCAACCATCAATTCACGCCCGTTTTACGTGAAGGAAGTGGATACCCCCACGGTCGAGATCGACTGGGCCGCCATCTACCGCTTCAACGAGCGCGACACCGTGCGTCGCGGTCTGGCGAAGTACGTTGGTGAGGACGAGGCCACACGCATCACAGGGATGCGCGAGAGCAATCAGAACAAGTTCGCGCTCGAAGGTCGCCCCGGTTATTCGATCCGCGACATCGCCATGTACGCTGCGTCGGGGATTGGTGCGACCCAGTCGTTCCTGCCGCCGGATAACATCAGCACGCCGGAAGATCGTGGCGTGCCGCGTTGGGAAGGCACGCCGGAAGAGAACTCCGAGATGATCCGCTCGGCCCTGCGCGCGTTCGGCGCGGCGACCGTCGGCTTCGTGGAGTTGGAAGAAGAGACCACCAAGAAGCTCATCTACTCGATTGACCCTGACGGCAAGGAACTGGTGTTCAAGGAGCAGGACCAGCCGGAAGAAGACGAGACCACCCGCGTCATCCCCAACAAGTGCCGCTACGTCATTGTGTGGACCGTGCAGATGTCTGCCGAGCAGCTTCAGCGCGCTCCCACGCCGCTGGGCGCCGCGACCACCAGCCTGGCCTACTCGCAGAACCGCGCCATCCAGAGCCGCCTGCAGGGCTTCCTGCGCAGCATCGGCTACCTGGGCCTGGGCGAAAACGAAACCAACGCGCTCGGTATCGCGCCCGCGTTCGGCGTTATGGCTGGCCTGGGCGAACTGTCGCGCCTGAACCGTCTCGTCACGCCGGAATACGGTCCGATGGTCCGCGTCTTCAAGATGGTCACCGACCTGCCCGTCGCGCCGACCAAGCCGATCAACGCCGGGATCATGAACTTCTGCAAGACCTGCAAGACCTGCGCGACCTACTGCCCGTCCGGCTCGCTGAGCCTCGAATCCGAACCGTCCTACGAGACGCAGGGCGGCTGGAACCGTGGCGGCGTGAAGACCTGGTACGAAAATTCGGTTACCTGCCGTACGTACTGGGGTGAAGTGGGCACGAACTGCGGTATCTGCTTCTCGGTCTGCCCGTTCGCGGTCAAGAACAAGGCGCTCATCCACTCGATGGTCAAGGGCGTTATCGGCACCACCCCGATCTTCGACAGCGCGCTGGCCAGCATGAGCCGCACCGCGTACATCAGCGAAGACCTCGGCCAACCGCAGAAGGACTGCGAAGAGTGGTGGAAGCTCGACTACTCCGAGCTGGGCTACGACACGACCATGGGCCACCAGGACGCATAGCGCGCGGCGCTGCGGATAAGAAAGGATAACCGACCAATGTTGTGGTTAATTCTGGGTATTCTGATCGGCGCGGGGTTCATCTTCCTCGCTCATCGTTCCGAATTTAAGCTGGCGTGGTACGATTACATCATCCTCGCCGTGTCCATCGTGTTCCTGCTGCTGGCGATCGCGAACTTCAGCGGCTCCCGCGCGGAACTCGAATACAAGGCCGCGAACATCCTGCTGCTGTCGTTCGGTGTGCCTGGCCTCATCCTGATGGCGGTGGTGGGTGTACGCGCGTGGCGCAGCTACCAGACGCTGACGGCGAAGAGCGCCAAGTAAGCGACTGACGCCTTATCTGCCGGGCGGCGCGCAAGTGCTGCCCGGCTCAGAGCGTGTCCGGAAACCCTCATCCCCCGGCCCCTTCTCCCTCAGGGAGAAGGGGAGCAGAACAGCAGAAGGTGCTTGCCGCGAGTCACGAAAAGGGGAGTAAAGCCGCTTTCCATACACGCTCTCAGTTACCTTCCCCGCGCCGTTCGCTTTGAGCGGGACAGCGGGGCCGTTGTTTCATAGAGTGTGTCCGGAAACCCTCATCCCCCGGCCCCTTCTCCCTCAAGGAGAAGGGGAGCAAGACAGCGGAAGGCGCTGGCGGTGAGTAACGCGACGGGGTATAAAGCCGCTTTTCATACACGCTCTTAACTCACCTGACCGATTTTACGGCTGCGAGCCGCCAACCGGGCCGCAGCGGCAGCCACAACATCGAAGCAGCCATGGCAACAGCACGAACGCTTCCCGTTCAAAATGCCCTACAACTCCAACGCGCGCGCCAGCGCCGCCGCCAAACCATTGTCACGGCCATCGCGCTGGCGATCATCATCGCGGCGTGGCTGATTGGCTATGCCAACACCGGCAGCAGCGACGCGGGTCCATACGTGAAGAACGTCCTGCCCGGCGCAGACCGGATCGAGACGCGCCGCGACCTGTACGTCGGCTACCAGGGCGACACCCTGGTCGGCTACGCGCAGGTCGGCACGGCGAGCGGCTATGGCGGGCCGGTGGAGGTGCTGGTCGGCATCGATCCCGATGGCAACATCACCGGCGCGCAGATCGTCGGCCACAAGGAGACGCCGGGCTTCTTCCGCCTGATTGGGCGCGAGAATTTCCTGGCGCAGTTCGTCGGCTTGAGCTACAAAGACCCAATGCAGCTCGGCGACGACATCGACCGCGTGAGCGGCGCGACCTTCAGCGCCGAAGGCGTCGCGCGCAGCATCCGCGAGGCGGTGCGCGATCTGTCGACCAGCGAACTGAATGCCTCCGTGCCTGCCGAGCACCGCTCGATCAAGTTCGGCATCCCGGAAGCGACGCTGATCGCGCTGTTCGTGGTCAGCTATTTCCTGCACAAGACGCGCCGCAAAAACGTGAAACATTATGGACGCTGGGCCGTGATGCTGACCGGGATCGTGGTGCTGGGATTCCTGTACAATAAGCCGTTCACGCTGTCCAACGTGATCTCGCTGTTGGCAGGGTTCTGGCCGGACTGGCAGGATAACCTCTACTGGTTCCTGCTGTTGGGCGGCATTTTCTCGGTGACCTTCATTCAGGGTAAGAACCCGTACTGCTCGTGGTTCTGCCCGTTCGGCGGTGTGCAGGAGATTCTCGGCTCGTTCACTGGGGCGAAGGTGTACCGTCCGCGCTCGATGTACACGAAGCTTCAATGGGCGCAGCGCGTACTGGCGTTTGGCGCGATTGTCGCGGGGCTGGCGCTGCGTATGCCGGGTGCGGCCAGCTATGAGCCGTTCGGGACACTGTTCAACCTGAAAGGCTCGTGGCCGCAGTGGGTGCTGCTGGTGCTGGTGATGCTGGCCTCACTGGTTATTTACCGGCCCTGGTGCAATTATATCTGTCCCCTGGGACCCGTTGTGGATTACGTCGGCGAAGTTCGTCATTGGGCAAAAGACGCATGGAAAAACGGAAAAGCTCGCTTTTCAAACAAAGCTTCCTGATCGCGTTCATCGCGGTGTGTATGGTGATGGCGGTGCTGGCGCTGATCATCGCCTTCGACGAGGCGAACGCCAGCGGCGGCGAGGGCCAGCAGTTTCTGGCGATCCGTGAGGCGTCACGCACGCCTTACGCGACGATCCCGGCGATCACGGCGACGCCGTCGCCGGTCGTCACGCACGTACCAACGGCCACGCCCGATCCGCTTCAGCCAACGCTGATTATCGACGATGATTTGCAATAGAGGGCGCTATGATGTCAAACCCTGAATCTTCGGCCCTGAACAAGACGCGTTTCTCGCGCCGCCAGTTCATCAAGATCACCGCGCTGGCGGGGGGCGTCGTAGCGCTGGGCGGGGTGGGTCTGGATCTCGCGCGGTCTCCCGGCGTCCAGCGCGTGCAAGAAACGTGCCTGCTGCTGGGCACCGTCGCCAACCTGACCGTGATCTCGGACGATCCCGGCACAGCACGCGCCGCGATTCGCGCCTCCTTCGAGCGCATGGCGGCGCTAGAGGGTATCTTCAGCCGCTTCCGCGCCGACAGCCAGCTTACGGCGCTCAACACGACGGGCCGCCTCGACGCGCCCGATCCGGCGCTGCGCGACGTGCTGGCGCGCGCGGTCGAGTACGGCGACCTGACCGGCGGCGCGTTCGACGTGACGGTCGAGCCGGTGCTGGCGCTGTACCGGGCGCGCGCCGTGGAAAATCGCCTGCCGGATGCCGACGAGCTGGCCCGCGCCGAGGCCCTGGTCGATTATCGCCGCATCGCGCTGAGCGCGGACCGCATCACGCTCGACCAGCCGGGTATGGCGGTCACGCTGGATGGCATCGCCAAGGGCTATATCATCGACACGGGCGCGGCAGTGTTCGTGGGCTATGGCTTCGACCGCGTGATGGTCGAGCTGGGCGGCGATATGCAGGCGCTGGGCAGCGCCGGAAGCCGTCCGTGGCAGGTGGGCATCCAGCCGCCGCGCGCCGGGGACGCCGAGTTTGCCGCCGTGACGCAGATCGACAACCGCGCGCTGGCGACCTCCGGCGACTACATGAACACCTTCACGCCCGACTTCCGCCTGAACCACATCCTCGATCCGCACACGGGCGCGTCGCCGCTGGCACTGAGCAGCGCGAGCGTGATCGCGCCGACCGCGTGTGACGCCGATGCGCTGGCGACGGCGATGATGGTGCTCGGCCCGGTCGATGGGCTGGCGCTGGTCGAGCGGCTGGTGGGCGTCGAGGCGCTGCTGATCGCCAAAGACGGCAGCGTGACGCGCTCGTCGGGCTTCCCGGAGGCGTAGGGGACGCACCGCGACCTCACCCCCGGCCCCTCTCCAATCTGGGTTGGAGAGGGGAGATAAACGAAAGTCAACGGCTTTTGTAGGGGCAGGTTTCTAACCTGCCCTGCTTTTTTATGTGGACACGTCAACAGCGGGCGGGTCACAGACCCGCCCGCACAAAACACGCTATGATTGGCAGTTGGGGTTGCCCCAAAACGGCAGATCTGTAGGGGGTGGGTGTCCAAACCTGCCCGGCCTTTTTTCTCCATAAAAACGTAATTTCTCGCCGCGCGCAGGGGAAGAAGTGGGCAAATCGTACAAAGCCGGTTGATGGGGCGCCGCGATTCTTGCGCTTGAGCGCCGGAATCGATACCCTCTAAACAGGCATGGGCGATCCGCACCAAAACCGGCCCAGAAAAATTTGTACCAATGTGCCTATTGACGGATCGCCGCCAAACCGCCTATCCTAGTGCCAGTGTAAAATAGCGCCCGCAGATGATTCTGCGGAGATGGTAACGACGACTTCACCATGAACGAACAACTTCAACTTGTGAGCCAGCTCAGTCTGGCTAAGCAGAGCAAGAAGGAGACCACGTCTAGCGGCGATTGCCGGTAGCGTTCTTGGTGTTAGTACCTTCCAAGCGCCTCACCCAATCGCCGGGTGAGGCGCTTTTTGTTTGCCCAGTTTTCCAGTGTCCGGTTACAAGTACGAAGCAGAGCGAGGGAGATCCAAACGATGTTGCAGACGGAATGTGTTGAATGTGGCGCGGCGCTTGAACTGCCCGAAGACGTGATGCAGGGCGAAATTCTGACCTGCGGCGACTGCGGCGCGGAACTCGAAGTGATCGAACTGGAACCGCTGACGGTCGATCTGGCCCCGGTAGAAATGGAAGATTGGGGCGAATGAGCGTCGGTATTCTGTGCAGCCGGATTCGCGTCGAAGAGAAACTGCTCTTCGAGGCGTTCGAGTCGCTCGGCGTGGCGGTGACGCGCCTGGACGAGCGGGAGATCACGGCGCGCGTGGGCGACTATGCCGCGCCGGTGGACGTGGTGCTGGAACGCAGCGTGAGCACCAGCGCCGGGCTGGTCGCGTCGATGCTGCTCGAAGCGGCGGGCGTGCACGTTATCAACAGCAGCAGCACGGCCAGCGTCTGCGCGGATAAGATCCGCACCTCGCTGGCGCTGGCGGCGGCGGACGTGCCCCAGCCGCGCACCGAAGTCGCGCTCAGCCCCGAAGCGGCGCTGGAGGCCATCGAACGCCTGGGTTACCCGGTCGTGCTCAAACCCCCGGTCGGGTCGTGGGGGCGGCTGCTGGCGCGCGTCAACGACCGCGACGCGGCGGAAGCGGTCATCGAGCACAAAGAAGTGCTCGGCGGCGTCGCGCATCATGCGTACTACATCCAGGAATACGTCGAGAAACCCCTGCGCGATATCCGCGCGTTCGTGGTCGGCACGGAGACGATCTGCGCGATTTACCGCACCTCGCCGCACTGGATCACCAACACGGCGCGCGGCGGGCAAGCCTCGAACTGTCCGGTCACGCCGGAGATCGCAGACTTGTGTACGCGGGCGGCGCTGGCCGTCAGCAGCGGTGCAGGCGGCGTCCTGGCCATCGACCTGTTCGAAGATCCCCAACGCGGTCTCCTCGTCAACGAAGTCAACCACACCATGGAATTCAGAAACAGCATCACCACCACCGGCGTCAACATCCCCCAGCGCATCGCACAATTTGTACTCGAATCGGCGGGAGTGCCCGCGTGAGCGGCGGCGCGGATCGTCTGACAGTGGGCGTGGTCGGCGCGTCCGGCTACGCGGGCGGGGAGCTGCTGCGGCTACTGCTGGGGCATCCCGGCGTGGAAGTGACGCAGGTCACGTCCGAGCGCAGCGCGGGCAAATTCGTGCATCAGGTGCACCCGCACCTGCGCGGGCGCACGACGCTGCGTTTCGTCAGCCGCGACGGGCTGCAAGCCTGCGACGTGCTGTTCCTGGCGCTGCCGCACGGCCAGTCGCAGGAGCACATCGCGCAGTATGCGGCGCTCGCGCCCCGCATCGTGGACCTGAGCGCGGACTTCCGCCTGCGCGACGCGGCGGATTACGCGGCGACCTACGGGCACGATCACGCGGCCCCTGAACGGCTGG